>JAYUVA010000388.1:0-3672 GCA_043754375.1 Candidatus Kuenenia sp.
TCTCGCAGCAGCCAGATGGCGACAGCCGAACGACCGGACGCAACTGCTTCACGGACTTCGATCTGAAATTCTTCACGGATACGTTCGGCGGTCGTGGTCAGTTGATGATCGATGCTGCGCACCAGAAGTTCGGTCTCATGGTGCTGTGATTCATGCTGGCGGCAGATGTCGCGAATCTGAGTCTCCGCTGACGACGCGGCGTTTCGATTCACGCGCTGCCGGTTACGAGCGGTGGTTCGGTTGTGAATATCCGTCGCAAGTCGTTCATCGGTCACACTGAGTTCGGAAACCTCGGCCGAAGCGTTCAGTCTCGCAATAAGCAGATCTCGCTGACGCTCCGCCGCAGCGGTTAAGCGGCGATCGGCTTCCTGCTGTTGCAATTGACGCTGCTCAAGATCTTCACGGACACGTTCGACCGCTTCCTGAAGTCCCAGCAGGCGCTCTTCCGACCGTGTGAGTTCCAGACTTGCAGCGGTACGATTCCGATCGATGACTTCGAGTTCGTGCTGACGGCTGTTTTGCTCACCATTGAGTTCGGCGATATGTTCCTGCCGCTGCAGCATCCGGGCCTCGCCCGATTGTTGCTGCTGTTCAGCATTTTCAATCCGGGCCTCCAGATCCGCGATCTCATCGGCCAGTTTCTGTTCCTGAGCTTCGAGCAGATCGGCGCGCCGCTGAGCCTCTTTTAACTGCCGACGCTGTTCAACCACCAATTGTTCCGTGGTCCGCGATTGACTCACATGCTCGTTCATTTCTGAGCGGATCTGAGTTAATTGATCATCTGTGGACACGATATTCTGACTCAACGAACGCAGCATCAGTTCCCGCTGAGCGATTTCGTGTTCCAGGCGATGCAGTTCGTTTCGCAGTCGCCGCAGTTCGCTCTTGCGAGACAGCAACGCCGATTCATTCCGCACGGTTCCGGCGAACAGTGTGCCGTCGCTTTCAATCAGTTCCCCCTGCAGCGTCACGAACCGGCAATGGCCCTCGGTGAGCGAATGCAGCCGCAGCGCGTCGGCCAGGGTTTCAACGACCCATGTGTCTGCCAGCAGATGACTGGCCAGCGTCGACATGGATTGCGGAGGTCGGGCAAGTCCGTCGGCTCGACCCACAACGCCTGCCTGCCCAAACAGCACTGGTGGTGCCGTGTCTCCCTGGGAAAATACAGATCTCATCACAGGACTATCACAACGTGGGTCGAGCCACGTCACCTGCATTGGATCGGCAGACCCGGCGGCAGCCAGCAGACTTTCAATTGAATCGCCACCGGACCGCGAAGACGGCCTTTCACGTCCCCACCACGAACCGGCTTGCCGTGAAATGTCGGAATCGGTGTCCGCACCGTCGGCCCACATGTTGTTATCATTCCGTCGGAGACTGCCGCGAAGCTCTGAAAGATCGCCGTTTGCTACATCTGTATTTTCGATGGAAATGAACCCGACACGATCTGTAATTCGACAACGCCCGGAATTCAGGTACTCAATCAGTGGCTTCATTCGAGTCACAACCAGCAACTGAGCGCGTCCCGACAACGCGACTTCCAGCAGCGCCGCATGTTCCATATCGACGTCAAGCAGGTCCGCAACGCTGCCACAGATCAGATTCCACGGAGCCGAATCCGCTTCGTCCGCTCGTCGCAGAATTTCCCGAACACCGATTCCAAAGCCTTCCTGACGATCTTCCAGATCTTCCAGCACGGCGCGTCGGGCAACCTGCGCACTGCGGTGTTCGCGGAGTTCGGCAAGTGACTGCTGCGACTGACTGCGTTCGGTCACAAGCTGTTCGCGACTGCGGATCAAACTGTCAGCGTCGCTTTCAACCTGTTGCAGAACCTGTTGAACCCGGTTCAGTGATTCCTCGAGATCCGGCATCTTCGCCTGCCACGCCTCAATCTCTTCGTGCAGCAATGAGGACTGTCCTTCCAGCGTTTCGCGTCGCTTTTCCGCAGACTGATGCAGTGCCCGAAGATTGCTGAGTGTTGACGTGGCCTCAGAATTCAATCGGACCTGCTGCAGAAGTTCATGGCGGGCCACTTCAATGTTGTCTCGCGCTTCCGCCAGCGCCTGTTGCAGTGCCGCAACCTGATCATCTCCCGAAATCAGTGTGGACCGACGCCGCTCAAACGCCGCTCGTTCCTGTGTGAGTACAGAATCCAGATGCACTTCTTCCACTTCTGCTTCCGTCACGCGATTCTTCATCAGATTCTGCTGACGAACCAGACGCTGCAGGTCCGACTTCAGTTCTTCCTCTCGAGCGGTCTGATGGCGAACGGTCGATTCCAGACTGGCAATCCGGCTGCGCAGATCACTTCGCTGTCGTTCGACTTCGCGCAGCTGATCATCGACTTCAGCCAATGCGGCATCGGCCGCAGTGACCTGAGATTCTGCTTCTGCCTGCCTTTGACGCAGATCCAGCAACGTGGCGGCGGATTCCTGCATCTGGCTCTGCAGCAAATCGCGTTTCGTCGATTCACGCCGAAAATCATCAGCCGCCAAACCGACCCATAACTGCTCAAGTTCCGTGGAAATCGATCGATACCGGGATGCACGCTGGGCCTGAGTCCGCACGGTGCTGACCTGGGTCTCGACTTCATCCACAAGATCGGAAAGTCGAACAAGGTTTTGTTCCACCCGTTCCAGTCGCTTGAGCGCCTCAGTCCGCTTCTGCTTGAACCGGCTGATACCCGCTGCTTCTTCAAAAATCAACCGACGATTCGCGGCGTTGGACTGCAAAATCTGATCAACGCGGCCCTGTTCGATGATGCAGTATGTGGCGGCACCTGCACCCGTACCGACAAACAGTTCACGGACGTCTTTCAACCGTGCCGTCTGACGATTGATCAGGTATTCTGAATCACCTGACTGCCAGATGCGGCGGCCGATAGAGACTTCATCCTGGTCCATCGGGATAAAGCGAGTCTTGTTGTCGAAGATCAGCGTGGCTTCGGCAAATTGTGATCCCGTACGGCTGGCGGAGCCGTTGAAGATCACGTCAGTCATGTCCTTCCCGCGGAGACTCTTCGCGCTCTGGTCACCCAGAATCCACTTGATCGAGTCCACGACGTTGCTCTTTCCGCTCCCGTTCGGACCCACAACACCGGTGATTCCCGTTGCAAAGTCGAAACTGGTGCGGTCGGCGAAACTCTTGAATCCAAAGAGTTCAAGCGACTTGAGCATGAAACCGAATCCCTGGTCTACTTCATTCCGCCGAACGGATGCTTCAAACGATCTGCCATCCGGGCACTGAATCCGGCCACGCCGCCTTTCATTGCCGACATATCCACCGATTCTGCTTCAAACGCTTCCATTTCTGCTTCAGACGGGGACTTTGGTGTCGGGGTGTCAGCCAGTTCCGTCGTCCTGCCCGACGCCTCGTTCATTACCTGAGTCTCCACAATTTCAGAATCAAATTGTTGAGCTGCTTCCGTTTCATCATCGCCGACGTCCGGATCGGTTCGTGTCGCGGTCGGTGCAGTGGAATCGGTTTTCTTGCCGGTACCGCTCTTCGCGTCGTCCTTCGCGTCCTGCTTCTGGACGTCGTCGAAGTTCAGGTTCGACAGCTTTTCTTCTGTTTCGTTCTCACGAAGTTCTGCTTCATCCAGTTCGTCAAACATTTCCGGAAGCAATCGTGAGCTTCCAATCTGTTTGCCACTTTCATCGTCAGGTGCCTCTG
>JAYUVA010000389.1:0-5373 GCA_043754375.1 Candidatus Kuenenia sp.
CCGAATGGGGACAACCGAATGGGGACAAAATAGCCGGAAACACTTCCGTACAAAAACCGGGTGCTCTACTGCACGCGGTTGGCATTGGCTCGCTTAACCGCGTGCGCAGCGGGCCGCGATTGTTTTATTTGAAATTTCGTATTTGAGATTTGAGATTTGAAATACGAAGCGCGGGGCGTTGCCCGCGCGGTTAAACGACTGTGCCTTCCTCAACCCCGTGCGGTATATCAACGCCGACCGCGTGAAATCTATAGACCGAAATTCCAACTCGACAGTGAATTCGCCATGGCACGCCGTTCGTCCAATGATCGTTCATCACGCCCCCCGGGAAGCCAGGGAGGACGCAATCCCGCGCCTCAGAACGCCGCCCGAGAAGTTCAGAGCAACGACACATACGATGAATCATCACCATACCCCATTGCGCCAGCGTCAAAAGAAATGACGTCGATAATGGTGCGGCAGAGGACTCAACTGGGGCCGTCAGCATCGGAATCGATCTCCGTCGTTCACGCCAGAAATCGCACGCGGCATCCTATTCTTTATCGCAAACAGATTGCTCGGATTGAAGACGCAAAGCCTGGAGATCTCGTTGCGGTTTACACCGACGGACAGCAGGATCCGTTGGGGTACGGTGTGTTCAATCCCCGCAGTGAAATGTCCGTGCGGATGCTGTGGAATACGCCGGGGTTTCCGACCAACGCAGCATGGTCAGAAAAACTTCGAGCCGCCATTTCGCTGCGTCGCGATACGCTGCGGCTGGAATCTCAGTCGGACGCTTGGCGCGTCGTCCATTCGGAATCCGATGGCCTGTCCGGGATTGTGATTGATCGCTTCGCTGATGTACTTTCGGCAGAGACGTTTGGGCTTGGGATGTATCAACGTGCCAGCCTGTTGATGCCAATGCTGGCCGCGCAGATGGGGCTGAGACACTGGCTGGTTCGTACGAGTCCGCAGTTTCTCTCGCAGGAAGGCTGCGATCCGCCGCCGCTGATGTCTGAGGGCTGTCCATCGCAGGTCGTGATTTCAGAACACGGCACACGATTCCGAGTTCGCTTCGAAGGCGGACACAAGACCGGATTCTTCTGCGACCAGCGTGAGAACCGCAGAAAGTTAGCGGAGTTCTGCCAGGGAAAAAGCGTTCTGGATCTGTGCTGTTACACAGGTGGATTTTCCGTGCAGGCGAAAGTGCTTGGCAAAGCGGACGACGTCACGGGTGTGGACCTTGATGAAGAACCACTCAAGCTGGCGCGAGAGAACGCGAACCTCAATCAAGCTCGTGCAAAGTTCGTACAGTCCGATGCGTTCAGCTACATGCGTGAAATGCTGCGAAATGGAAAGCAGTATGATGTCGTAGTTCTGGATCCTCCGAAACTGATTCGCACGCGAGTCGAAATTGAAGAGGGCACTCGCAAGCATTTCGCCATGAACCGTCTGGCGATGCGACTTGTCAAACCCGGCGGATTACTGCTGAGTTGCACGTGCGCCGGGTTGTTGCCTGAATCAGAATTCCTGCAACTTCTTGTATCAGCATCGAAATCACAGGGCGAGGATCTGGATCCGAATGGCTCCAGCCGGATTATCAGTCAGTCAAGAACACTGCAGATCATCGCCCGCACCGGTGCCGCCCCGGATCATCCGGTAATTTCGACGTGCATGGAAACGGACTATCTGAAGGCCGTCTGGATGATCGTGAATTAATCCGGCAATTCCTTGCCCTTCGTCTCCGGTCCCAGCCAGATGATAATCACGCCGATCAGGTAGATGACGGCCAGCGCGGACCCGGCTTTCGGAAGATCGCCCCCGAAGTACGCTTTCAGGTTTGCTGTCTGAAGGCCACCAATGGCCGCGATCACGCGGCCAAAGTTGAATGCAAACCCCTGGCCGGTCGCACGCACGGCTGTGGGAAACAACTCCGGAAAATACAGCGGGAAGAATCCGTAGAAGCTGGCCGTCACTCCACCAGCGAGCACGGCCGCCAACAGGAAACTTCCGTTGAAGGTTGTGTGTCCCTGATATAAATACTGTCCCTGATAAAAATATACAGCCGCTGCGACGGACCCCAGGCACAGAATCGCGTAAGTAATACGGCGTCCGAATTTTCCGGCAGCCAATGCCGCCAGAATAGTGCCGACAATCGCACCGATCGCCAATGCAGCCTGTGTCTTTTCTTTTGCATAGTGTTTGACACCTTCCACAATCGTGCCGTCTGCCAGTGTGACGTTGGCTTCGTTGGGCTGAAGTTCATCAGCCCAGCCCGGAGCCCATTGAATGGATCCCCATGTTCCGAGTAACGCCACACCGGCCAGACCAGCCCCGAAGAGCATTCGGCCAATCACGCGATTCTTCTGCTCGGCGGCAACTTTTCCGGAAGAGATTGCTCGAGTCAGAAATTGTCGTACGGGGTACAGGAATCCGAGCAGACAGACGATCAGTCCCACAAACGTTGCCACAATGCAGAGCCAGCCAGGGAGATTTTTTGCCAGCGGTGACCAGACATATATGATGCCGATCGCAGCAAGGCAACCTGTCAGTACACCACACAGATCGATATTGTTCCAGTGGGAAGTTTTGCCGCTGTCGCGTTCTTCTTCCCACTTCGATGATTCGGGAACGAACAGGCGGATGAAGAAAATCAACAGTGCCGGCACGGCTCCGCTGATCATCAGGAATCGCCATGCAGAATTTGATAACAGATGTTGCGACGTGGCTTCTGAGATCCCAAGAGACAACATCGCCGAATGAGTCCCGCCGATGAATCCCGTCAGCCCCATACTCAGCAGAGCCACCAGCAGAAAGCCGACATTGGACGCTGCTCCAATGAGTCCCGCGATAAACGCACGTGATTTACCAGACCAGATTTCATTGACCAGCGCCACGCCAAGCGACCATTCGCCGCCCATGCCAAGTGACGCGATAAATCTTAGCAAAGCAATGTGCCACGCTTCGGTGGCAAATCCACACAGGCCGGTAAACACTGCATAAGTAAAGATGCTGAGCGACATCGCGCGTACACGACCCATTTTGTCACCCAGCCAGCCGAACAACACGCCTCCACTGGCCGCACCAACTAGAAAGACGGCAATGATCACGCCAAACCAATCCGCCTCCGATCCTGCCTGCTCGGTGCCAGCCAGAAGATCTTTCAGAGCTGGTCGGCCGATGAGCGGAAACAATCCCATTTCAAATCCGTCAAACATCCAGCCCAGCAGCGCCGCGATCAGAGTTGCATTTCGGCCGCGATTTGAAACGGCATTTGATTTATTCGCTTTTGTCATTGGGAACGCATTTCCTGGTAAGCTGGGTAGGCGATTTTCAGGTTCCTCGATTGCTTCTACACAATTGCTGCCCGTGAGGCAATTCAGCCGCCTTGCTGTCAGTGTTTTTCAAACTGGCTTTGACTTTGTGTGTCGTCTCGCCAATACTGGATGCTACGTTCGGCGATCGTGTTGCGACGCACCGAAGGATGTTTCGATGGATTCTCGAGTACTTTCAATTTCTGCCCGAATCAATCGCGGACTGCTCTCTGCGGTTTGCGTCTTTGCGGCATGTTGCCCAGCGTCCCTTGTTGCTGTGCATCGTTCGCGTGCCGTGAACTTCAGGTCGCCACCAGTTGCTCTGCAGTCGAATCTACTCAGGAATGTTGCTGCTGTCAGGAATCCGTCAGACCTGGAGATTCAGAATCCGCCTGCAGTTGCTCGAAAGCATCAGCAAATCCCGGTGCGTTGTCTGCATGACTGGATTCGCTCTGCCTGACTCATCGTTTTCCTGTTCCGGCTTTCAGCCAAATCGATGCGAATCCGGAATCTGGCCGCTATAATCCCGGGCCGTCGGACAGCGGCATCATCCCGAGAACTTCATTTGCATCAAGGGTCAACTCACTTCGTTCAGCGGTCTGCGAAGCTGCGTCGTTGCTGCACCCCTGGAAAATCATGCCATGAGAATCTTACTTTTAACGTTTCTCTCTGTGACAAGCGTCGTCGCTCACGCACAGGATCCGGGACCCGACTGGACCCTCGAAGGCAACGCGCCGTGGCAGGCGCGGGATTCGCAGGCGGAATATGTCTTTCACGATCAGCTGTGGATCATGGGTGGCTGGTTTCAGTCATTTGAGGCACCGCCGCGGGATGTGTGGGCTTCGGCGGATGGCAAGCAGTGGAAACAAGTTGAAGAGAACGCGCCGTGGCTGCACAGCGATCTGCCGATGAACATCACGTTTCAGGACAAAATGTGGATCATGGGTGGATGGTACAACGGGCGGTTGCCCGGGCATTCGGCGAGTAATCAAGTGTGGTCCTCGGTCGATGGCGTGAAGTGGGAGCAGGTCACCTCGGCTGCGGGATGGACACCACGACTTGCTGCGGGTCTCGTGGAATTTCGCGGACGTCTGTGGATGCTTGGCGGCACGGAAAATTATTATTTCGGCGACGACAAAAGCCTCAGGAATGATGTGTGGTCCTCCGCCGACGGCAAAGAATGGAAGCTCGAAACGGCATACGCCGGCTGGTCACCGCGTGCCTATCATCAGGCAGTGGTGCTGAACGACAGGATCTATGTCTTCGGCGGCGGCAACTACGTACCCGACTATCACGCGAAGAACGATGTGTGGTCGTCGAGCGATGGTGTCAACTGGATTCCTGAAACCGAAGCGGCACCATGGTCGCCGCGGTTGTGGTTCTCAGCGGCCGTGTATCGGGATCGCATGTGGGTGCTCGGTGGCTGGTCGAACAACCCTTCAAAGAACTGGGGTGATGCGTGGTACTCGAAGGACGGAAAAACCTGGGAACAATTGCGGACGAAGACGACCTGGAAGGAGCGCCATGAACATTCAATCTTGGTTTTCAGAGACAAACTCTGGATTGCCGGAGGCCATGCGCAGCCGTTGTCGAATGAAGTGTGGTCGCTGCACCTCCCTCCTGACTGGAAACCTTGACCTCGACCGACTTTGTTTCGGGCCATGCTGTCTGCTGGCCCATGCACGTTGAGTGATCGTCAGGGCAAGCGGGTTGTTGATTTAGGGACGATTAGGAGTGTTTTCGTTTAACCCGATGCCAGAGGCGAGGCATTTCGAAGGGATTCCTCCCCGTTGGGTCGGGTTAAACCAGCAAATCAACAGCCCGCTAGCGCCTTGCGGCTCACAGTTTTTGAGTATCGGGACAGACTCCTGGCCGGATGCCAGGTTTAAAGCTGCGTTCAGCATTGTACCAAGCCAAATCAGGTTTGCGAAGAATAACCTGAGCCATGTGCATCGGTCGTCGTTTCGGATCCGCGATACCACACGCGGGAAGCCGGATTCGGGAGAATTCGGATGTACGCACTCAAATGGCTTATTTGCTGCCGAGGGAGAACACTGGCAGAGCCAGTGGCACACATCAA
>JAYUVA010000390.1:0-4069 GCA_043754375.1 Candidatus Kuenenia sp.
TTACTTACAACCAGGGACCTCCCGCCGCAAAGCGATCGAACACGGTTTACTGGCCGATCTGAACACGATACTCCCTATGCACTTCGGCCGTCGCCGGGACTTCACCTGTGAGGATCACGATGGTTCGCCCATCGATCGACTCAACTCGGTAACCAAATGGTTTTCCCGTATATGGATCCGGCATGGCAGGAACCGGATCCAGTTGATCGAGCGATTCGGGCAGTTTTCCCTCGTGCGTCGCCGCATGCATCCGGAGCGCTTCGACCGTCATCAGCCGCTGCTGCGTCATCAGTTTTCGCACCTCCGCCTCATGAACCTGAAAAATGGCGGGAAAGAAGACCGAGGCGACCATGGCTCCTCCTGACGACCAGCGTTCCTCCTGAACCCATTGCTGAAAGCGTTTGTCTCTGGCAACCATGAGGGGTTTGCGCATCTCGATCGGCAACAGATAGGCTTTCACGGACTCATCCGATACTCGACGAAGTTCTCTCGCGGTATCGATGATGACGATCTGAGTCGGCGGCATGTTTGCGAGTGTCTCCGCAGAATAACCAGATGCCAGCAGCCGCTGCCGTGCAGGTTCCACAAAACCGACAGTTGCCATCGCCAGCGCCAGTGGAACTTTGTTCAAGGAATCTCCCGTCAGGTTTCCGAGCGGCTCCAGCGAATCGACCCATTTCTTTCTCCAGACTTCCTCGGGATAATTCGCATGCTCTGCATCGGCAAGCAGAGGAAACAGTCTCGTCAGGAAGTGCATTTCAAACTGCACCGAGTCACGAATTTTCGAAATGGGACGCGGCAGACTGGCAAGTGCCCAATACAGGTTCGGGCACCCCGGAGTCTGAATGGCTCGATCCACTGCATCCTCCATGATCGATGCGATGGCAATGGCGACAAGCTGTTCGATCAGTGTTTCGCCCGTCGAAATCAGCGACGACAATCGGTAACCGTCCGAGATGGTAGAGACAGCACCTTCGAAATCACGACGGTCAAGTTGTTCAATGGCTCGCAGTCGCAGCAGCCGTGCAAGTGTTCGTGCTTCCTGAACATCAGGAAGCAGGAAGCTGTACAGCTCAATTCCCGCGAGGTCACGAATGTGGTGGTCCATATCAACCACTTCCGACATCGCCATCGTATGCAGTTCGCTGAGAACCGCCGTCTGCGATTCAACAAAGCTCCGGATTTTTGCGATATCCGGAGCTTCGCCATCTGTGACCGAGAGTGCATCCAGTTGCTTTCGATGCTCCTGGGGCTGGCTGAGCAAAAGCGTCACGGCCCGAAAGAAATGCTGCTGAGCCGAGCCGCGTTTCAAGGCCGATCGAGCGGGCCAGAACTGATACCTCAATGCGGGAACCGGTTCGCCCGCAGCCGTCGTAATTCGAAGTCTTGTCGCCCTTTCTTCCTGCTTCTTTATCGGTGCCTTCTGCTGCTCCAAAGTCATCGTCGATCCCAGCCCACCATCCGCTGCAGGCACAAACGGCGGTTGCTGAGCCGAAGCAATTGGCATTGCCCCCGCCCCCAGCCAGATCACAAATGCAATGACGAGTCTGATGTTCATAACTCACCTCAAAGGATGATTGATGTCGAAAGGAACTGCCCTGGCGAGCGGCATGCGTCAGCTTGCCGGTGCAACGCGATTTGTGAGCAGATTGGCACCAGCGGGCTGTTGTCAGAAACTTCGACGAAGCAGACGCTCCCTGATCGATGTTTGCCAGATCCATCACTTCGTTCGTCAAAGGCCTGAAGCACAGGACGGAATTTGAATTGGAAGACATCAATGGTTCGCCGATCTGCAATCGCGGAAACCATGACTGAAGCATGAGCGATTCCGCAAACACCTGAATCGCTGATGGCAGACTGGCCACGGGCTCCGATATCCCTTGTGAGCGTTGCGCCAAAAACCATATCGGTCGAAGTGACATGATATTGACGCCACCAGTCAATGATTGTCCCACGCTTTACCTGTGAATTCCTCCCAAAGCAGCCATTACGCTCCGTGTGATGAGCCCTCGTGCTCAAACGTGGCTGAAGTCAACGGATGGCGGTGTCACAGGACACCCCGGACGGTGCCACCGCCGAAGAATGCGATACAGGATCACTTAGACTTATTGATAAAAGCGCATCCTCAGTCTGACACGGGAACAGTAATAATCAATCCGGCCGAGCGATCGTTGGTACTCTTCCGATCGGGCATATGGCATTTCAGGCAGTGGCTGCTGAGCCGGATCGGGGCCGCTCGGCGGTAAAGTCCGTTCTCGGACTGCTCATGGAACGGCTTCCCGGACTTCAGCAACCTGACCGCTTCGGTTTCAAAGGAATCCTGTGGCAGGTGGTCAGTATTCATCGCCAGCCCTTCCACTGCCAGCCAGCGGAGTTTGACATTTTGTTCCGTCTCAAGTTCTTTGAAAACGTCGCCCATGATGGCGGCGGGAATCGGCAGCCCTTCGTCTTCGCGGTAATAGCGGTCGTGAACCACCCGCAATGTCGCGTGGATCGACGTGTGCAGGATTTCGGACTGACGTCGAGCCTGTTGCGTTGTCGAAGGCGGGATCATTGCGGATTCTGGAATGATCGGAATGCTGATCACCAGCCCGGTAAACTTCGCCACTTTGGATGGCTGGTTGAAAAATCCCGCATGGCAACTGAGACATCCGCCCGTCATCGGAATTGCGCCTGCGCGACGGTAGAAACCATCCTCAATCACTTCAATCTTTGTCTCGCCTGCCACAATCTCTCTGGCTGCCCGCTTTTCGAACTCAGTCTGCGGCTCGTGATTGATGCTCATGGCCTTCAGAATTCCTCCTGCACACACAGCAACCGCCGTACAGATCGTGACTCGCAAACGGAAAATCGACAGGAATTGCATTTTGTTTCTCCCGTAACTCAAACGTCACACAAAGGAATGATCCCGCTCTCCGAACGCAATAACTGCCCCATCGTCACTCGTGCGAATGCCGCTTCTGTGGCTGCGTAGGCTCGATCCAGTTCTTTGTGCAGCGGACAAAGACTTGTGTGTGACGGCAAACCCAGCGGGCAGTGATGGATGCGTTCCAGCGGTGCGACCGCATTGACAACGTCAAGAATGGTGATCTCGTCTGCTGCCCGAGCCAGCGTGTAGCCACCACCCGGACCCGATCGCGAACGAACCAACTCAGCCCGCACTAAGTCCTGCAGAACCTTGTGCAGATAACGCCGTGGAACCTTGGTCTGCTCGCACAACAAGTCAGCGGACTCCGCCTTGCCCGCATCGCTCGCAAGACATGCGACCGTACGCAGCGCATATTCCGCAGTTTTCGACAACATAACAGTTCCTCTTCAAGAGAATCCTCGAATTCTACACCTTTGCATGAAGAATTCAATCGATAATCTGATTAGTATCTGACATTGTCGATATGAACGCGATTGTTTGTGTCCACCAGCATCAGAGGGGTCCTTAATATGCGAGTTTTTGGCATCCTGACTATCGCAATTGCCGGAGCAACACTTCTGATTTCTGGCAGTCTCTGTGCGGACGACGAGTTCGATCGTGAACCAATTCTGTACAGCCAGAGCACACCAGATAACCGCATCTCCAGACTGCAGCAAAGGCTGGATCAGGGTGACCTGACACTTACACATGAAGGTGATAAGAGTTATCTGCGATCGTTGCTGAAAGCTCTCGATGTTCCGGTCGAGTCGCAGATGCTGGTCTTCTCCAAAACCAGCCTGCAGATGCGCCGCATTGCACCGCGGACGCCGCGGGCTGTGTACTTCAACGATGATGTTTACGTAGGCTTCTGTCAGTCAGGAGAGGTTCTCGAAATCTCCGCCGTTGATGCTCGACTCGGAACAGTTTTCTATACCCTGAATCAGCAGGAAAACGAGAAGCCTCAGTTTCAGCGGCGTAATGACAACTGTCTGGTGTGTCACAGTTCCTCTCGTACGGAAGGCGTGCCCGGGCATGTCGTGCGCTCATTGTATGTTGACGCCAGTGGCCAGCCCATGCTGTCAGCGGGAAGCCGGATGGTCGATCACACAACTCCCATCGAGCAACGTTGGGGCGGCTGGTACGTCACCGGCACGCACGGAT
>JAYUVA010000391.1:0-7186 GCA_043754375.1 Candidatus Kuenenia sp.
TGACGAAAAATCCGGAAGACGCCAGGCTCGAAAGATGAATCTGCACGTCGTCGGCACCGTCGGCATCCTTGTGACCGCCCGACGGCGCGAACTGATCCCTGCGATCGGGCCAATTCTGGAGGTGCTCAGAACTGAACTGCGTTTTTTCCTTTCTGATAATGTCATTGCCGAAGCGGTGCGAGCCGCCGGCGACGAGTCTGTATGAAACAACCTGAATGCTGTGGTTGAAACTGATCGTGCGTCCTGGAAGTTCAACACTTCGGCCCCATCATTGTCCACGCCGTGTCGGGTTCGTATTCGTGAATGCACCGTGACGCGATTGGTAGCCGATCCGAAAACGGCAGCCTAAGTAACCCTGAAAGGCACACGCGACCTTTCTTGTCAGAAAGCTGGCTGAATGTCTGTCCAAGCCACGTCGAGCCCTTCCGAAACGGTTATCGCTCGGATCTGAAATCGATCGCGCCGCCGTTGATTGCTCTTGTGCTCTATCCAGACTGGCAGTGAATAGAATCCGTCGGAGTCTGGAACGAGAAACTGCAAAACGGAATCCCCCGCTGGTTGATCCTTCTTGACACTGTCGATTAGGTAACTGCTCTCACCCAACGACAACCCCCCGGAACGAGAAATCGTATGCGGGTTCTTTAGAGCGCGACGGAGGCACGAGACCAAAGGCTCGTCTGCGGAATCATTCGCTGTCGCGATCCAAATCCAGAGTTTGAGGTCGATGAGGACATCCTGATAATCCGGTCGAATATCTTCAAGGTCGCTTCCTCGACGCAACTTTCTGAAGACGCGCGATCGGGTTGGCTCGCGTTCAACGGCTAACGCCATCGCGATTCCCGAGTGTCGATCTTTGTCCTCGCGCTCCACACCACACATCGAAAGCAACATTCCGTAGACAGAGGATGGTGGCGGCACGGGATGGGTGTCCTGATATTCGCGCGACTCGTATGGCCGAAAGGCGCAGACAGGAACATCCACGCGAAGGCAAATGTCAGGCGTTCGAGTGTTTTTCACAGTCATTTGAACTGCTCTCCGATTCTTTTGACGGCATCTGAGAAGGCCGCTTTGACTCCGGGATGAACCGTCGCACCCAACGCTTTTAGTTCATCTTCGCCTTCGATTCCGTCAATAGCAGTACCAATGATGACTTCAGCCGGTGCCACATCCGGTTCGGTTCCCTGCATTCGGCGAATCAGCTTTTGCATAGAAAGCTGACCATTGTCATCCTCATCGAAGCAGAACATGATTCGTGGTGCCGGATCGTGAGTGACCCGCAAGATCACAGCTTCAGGGGCGAAGTCGAATAGATACCGTGCGTGGTTTCCGCCAACTCGACGCAGATTCTGAATCGCTCGCAGCGTGTCCGACGTCCGATCGAGTTTCTTGGCACCCTCGAGAGATTCGGGAGTCATCGCAATCGTGAATTGGTATCGCGTATCGTGAATTTCTGCCGCGTATGGAATCGGGTTGCTATGGGTCACTCCAGGGTTCGAACCGGGTGAGGAAAAATTCGATGAAACAGTGCCTGGCCAAGGTGTGACACTAACCGCGCGGCCAATTTCGAGGATGCCACGGCGACTGTTCGTCTCCTTTTTCGCGTGCATGAACCCCAGCACGTCATTGTCGATAAACTTCTCCCAACCTTTCCCAAACTCTTTGTCCGTCCATTCATTGCTGTTGTGTGCAACTCGACGGTTAAGGGTCACTGACGAGTCAGCCATCCAGACTTCTCGTATGGCATATCTAATGGCTTCGCTACTGACCGTGGTGAACAAGTCTCCGTCGCGAATGACTTTCTGTAGAGTCGTCGAATTTCCTTCGTTTTCGCCACGATTGTTCGCCGCGACTCCGCGCGATGTGAGAATTGTTCCAAAAACATGCAAACTCATTTTCGTCCTGCTCTCATTAATGGTGGGATAGTGCCGCATCACGACTACACTGTCAGTGAATTCGGCGGTAACAAAACAATTTCTATGTCTCTTCATCGTCCGCAGCGGCATTGACTGCGTCTCGGGCTTCTCGCTTCTGCTTGTTCTCATAACTTGCCAGAGCCAACAGTGCGAGGTCGCGCCCCCGTTTCCAGTCTGTGTCAATCAGATGCCAGATCAGGTCCGGGCGTTCCTGCACTTTTGTGGCTCGAAAGTGCTTGACCGTCTTTCCGAGCATCTCAGTCATCGTTGACCGAAATAGCGGAGCCGTTCTAGCCCTCATCAGATCCCGCTGGATCGATTCATCCAGATCGATAATCCGATCAACTGTCGATCGGCTGCCACCGCGTTCCGTCGCCTTGGCCTCTTGGCTGCGAAGCTGCCCGATCACTTCCCAGAGTGCGTACACGAAATCTCGCTCATTGTGGTCATCCCACATGTCATTCTCTGCTATTAACGCCATAAGTGCTCCTGTTGAAAAACGAAGACTTTCAAACCACAAACGCTCAATTGACTTACCGGGTTGACGTTTTCGCTGCCATTCCAGCTTGTCCAAATCCCACTGAGGCGGCTTGCTGATATCTGTATACCACGGACTGCGAGCGATTAAATTATCAGCGATTCTTCCGCGTATGGTTGGTACCGAAACGAAGCCTTTGGCGACCGGTATTTCGTCTCCTTGTCCCTGCGCCTTCGCAGCTTTTTTCTTGGCAGTCTTACCTTTAAATGGTGCGACTTCTTGAGGTTTTCGAGGCTTCCACCGATTACCCAACGTACGTTCAAGAATTCGGTAACGCTTCAGAAGCCGTTCGTCCGGGCGGATGTTCACAACGCCTTTTCTGATACTCTGGCTTTGGTAGTAACCAACTTTCCCCATCGCGACGACTTGGCAACCGCCATCCAACTCCCGACGAAGTTTTTGTGTCTGGTAGAGCGATAAAAAACGAAGACCTGCGTCACCAAGGCTGGCGACATCGGTCCAGACGGGGTCACCATGTACGAGCGGATTATTACGGGCCTCATCAAATTGCTCCAGATTACGAACATCCGGGATCACGAATGCCCAGGAACTCCGTTCGTTATGCAACTGCTGAAATATGCACGCGATAGGGGCAAGCATCACAAGGAGCGTCAGTTCAGGGCACGCTTCCCATGACTCCTCGACACCGTACCGGCCAGAGATTCCCGGGTACACCCAGTTCGAAAGTTGCACGTTTGCTGATGCGAAGACCCCGGATTTCGGTGTCAGTTTCTCCGCCTCTTCGACGGGCCGAAGTCGTGATGTTGCAACTTTCTTTTTGTGTGGTCGCTTTGTTTTTGGATTCAGCGGGCCGTTAACATCATCCACACGCTCTGCGGGACGCTCGAACGATACGAGAATCTCCCGATCTTCCCGAAGCTCGACGAGGTGGTATTCACGTTCTAGCTTTGGCTGCGTGTTAGGGTGTTGGAGAAACGTGGCGAATAGCCCATTATGTGATGACGTCCGCAGATGCCGGTTGTCACGGACTTCCAGAGATCGATGCACGGCTGGAAGATATAAAACACCATCGCGCACTTGCCACGCCCATTCGAACAGCTTCGCAATTGCGCCTCTGTCGTCTGACGTTGAACGAATGGTGACGCTATGCGGCAACAAGTCGTCTTCGTTCCAAGATAACGGCAACAACGTGTCTTTCATCCCGAGTTCTTCAGCCGTGCGCAGCGACATGTACAGCGCTGCAAGGCCAGCGCGCTCAAGCAATCCCATTCCCGGATCACTGAGATTCCAGGTGATGCCATTTTGCAGTCGTCCCACAGGAGCCTTTTTTACTTCGTTAATCACTGACTTCTTCTTTGCCATGAGGCCCCTTCTCCTTGTTTCGTTTCTTCGTTCCACCGGTATTCAACAATCCATTCGGACTCGGAGCTCATTCGCGCGACGGGATAGCCAGCAGCTCGCACTTCAAAGTTAAATCCTTTCTTGTACAGCATTGGAATGGTGATCGGCACAACGTCTTTCTTGTCGTAACGACCGTATTTGTCTGTTGCTAATTCCTCAAGATCGTCCTGCCGCACGATAGTGATTCCGTTATCTCCATCACGAAGGGGAAGCGGCTCGCTTTGCCAGCCACCATCAAGCCACGCCGAGTATTCCGGTAGATTTTCATTTGACTGCAGTTCGGCAACCTTCACAGCCAGCATGTGTTGCGTAACGTTGACGCCCAGCAATCGTTCGATAGCCGTTTGAGCAGCTTCCATGTGCATCGGGGCATCGTCTTCGTGGTATGGCCGCCCGGAGAACGGAAAAACATGAGCGGGTTTCGGATCATCAACCTCGGTGTAGCGATTCAGTCGCCCCAATCTTTGCACGAGCGATGGCAGCGGACAAAGGGCTGAGATCAATATATCTGCACTGATATCGAGCGACATTTCGCAGACTTGGGTCGTAATCGCTATCGCGGGACGCTGATGTTTTCGAATCGACGTTTTGTCATCCACGTAAGCAAACTCGTCAATCACGGCGTCTTGCAGGTGAACGCGGTCGCGGTATCGATAACGACTGTGGTAGAGCAGTACGGTCGCGTCGGGATGTTTCTCTTTGGCCATTCTCCAAGTCTCGACCGCCTGATTGACCGTATTGCAAACCCAAAGGAACTTTTGGGAATTTGGGGCGGTGCTGGCGGACAACTGCCTTTCAACGATCGACCAACAATCCTGCTCCTCCGTGAAAGCCAAAGTGTAGCGTTCGACCTTTTCGAGGGTTTCGTCCCCCGTGATCGGCTGAAGTGATATCCGCGCCGGAGCGGCTTCCTGAAGTTTCTTCAGTCGCGCTGGTGGAATAGATGCACTCATGATCAGGACTGGGAGTCCTGGAAACGCTCTCAGGAATCGCAGCAGTGCCGAAAACATTTTTGAGTCGTAACTATGCACTTCATCAAACACAAAAGCACCACTGACAATTGCCGGAAAAGAAAATACAGGACGACGTTGATTCTGAATCAGTCCGAGAACTGTGTCGGCCGTACATGCGATGACTTGCTGCCCCCAAGCGTTCAATGACTCGAGTCGTTGAGCACGCTCGATTGGCGAAATATCTGCGGACTCAGCCATTGTTTGAAGATCAACAGCCGCTCGACCGTGAATCAGATCACGTTCAAGTTGGTTCTGAGCGAAGAGATACCCTTTGAAACCCGCCGATGCAGTCCCGGTTGTCGGATATGTAAAGAACAGCTTGCGTCCGACAGCATGACGCTTCGCCCACATATATGCCGCTGTCGTCTTGCCGTTGCCACACCCAGCGGCAACGACCGTTACCGTCTCCCTGCTGTCCGCAACAAGCTCCTGAAACCTGCGTGGTTGCCGTCCACGGAGATTGTGTTTAACAATCGCATCCAAGTCCGCAGCAGACAGAACATTTGCAAGTTGGCTGCGTATCCAGTCATCCGGCGTATCTGCGATGTCGCCGGAACCTGGTAATGCCGAACCTGCAATGTCACATGCCACGAGACACACCTTGACAATTGCCAGATTGCGTTGAAAATCGAAGAACGACTCTCTTTTCTGGATTTGCTTCCAGAGACGATCAGACTCTCGCACCAAATCATTCACCATTGCCTCGAGGCCGTCGGGCGAATCATCCAATGTGTCATAGGGTTTCGGGGAAGTCAGTTGCAGAGGTTTGGATTCAGAATGCGATAACAATTCTGCTACACGAACAAAGAGTGATTGAATCTGTTGGTGATCGAGGTAAAGGGAGACTCTGTCTGGAGTCCCTCGGTCGCGAAACATTCGACTTTCAGTGTCGGATTGGCGTGGTTTCTTCATCTGAAAATGGTGGCCACCTATGGCCCAGGCGATCGTCAATAACTGTTCTTCTGGTACGAGCTTTAGCAGCCAGATTCGCAGTTCTGTGTGCTGCATCAAGAGGGCCGCAGCCAGAACCTCGTGGCGAACGGGTTGCGTCTTTGCCTTCCCGAACGGAGCAGCAAGCATCTCCTGAAATGCGCTGTTCGCTTTCATGAAGTCATGAAGAACGGCAGCGACGAGTAATAACGGTCGGACATTTGCTCGTAATTCTGCTCGTGGTACTGACGTCGCCTGTGACAACGCCGCTTCGATGGCATCCCACGTCACTGTAGCGGCATCCAAGACATCGACACAATGCTGTTCGACAGTAGCGGGTGGCGGGCCATCCTTTCGATGCCCTTTCGCGAAGACTGCCCTATTCGACATCATTTGCCCCCGTGGCTTCTGGCATGGTGGCCGCAGTAAACTTGACAAACACACCACACCCCATATGCCGTCGACCGCCGAGGCCCTCTTCCTGAATAGCAATCGATTCTTCTGCGGTCAGGCCTTCGAGGATGACTTCAAAGCCCACCACTTCTTTGTCACGAACTCGCAGAGTGCGGCGTTTGCCGATGGTGAGGATCACTCGTTCGCTGATTTCCAGTGCGTCCAGTTGCCTTCGGACAGCATGAGCGAAAGTTTCCGCGTCCATGAAACCTTTGATGGTGACCAAACGGCTGCGAAGTGCTGTCGCAGGTTCCAGGGCCTGGACTTTGGGAACTCCGAGTCTCACCTGTCGGTCGCCGATGGTGATGCTTTTTCCCGCGAGACCAACAAGAACGCCGATCCGTTCCTGTGGAGTTCGAACCTTGATCGTGCTCCATGGCATCAGTTGCAGCATCCGATCGCCGATCTGCCGACCAGTAATCGGATGCACGGCGATGCCGTTCTCCGAATGAACAGTCGATAATGCACTGGAGAGGCCAGCATACAGATGGTATCCGTGATCAACGGCGATCGCGGATGTTGAGAAGACAGGGAATTCAAGGTCGAGTTGCATGGTCGTGAGTCCTTCTTAGTTCGAAAGATCTAAAGCAGAGAGCTGAAGCCGCAATCTGTCTTTCAACAATTTCAATCGTCGATACCCTGCCGAATTATAATGCGAGCGGTCGGAATTGATGTATTTCTTTGGCGAGCGGGGGATGTCAATCCCCTGATTGACCGCGTGGACACTGCAAAAATCAGGGGACTCACATCCCCCGCTCGCCGAACGCAGCCTCAGTCCAACCCGCGTGAAGTATACTAGTGCCATACGATTGAAACACTTGGAATGGGTTTTCAAATTTTTGAATGCTTCACACTCGCTTGTCGGGGGCATTGACTTGGCGAATGCGGCACAGCCAGAATGGGGCAGTACAACGCACGAGTCACTTCGAAAGGCACAACGATGACATTGGAACAGTTGCGTCAACAGGTTTTGCTGT
>JAYUVA010000392.1:0-4210 GCA_043754375.1 Candidatus Kuenenia sp.
ATCGGCACGACACAGATCGCCAGCGAACACGAAGCCACCAGTTCCATCATCAGATACGACGGCCAGATTCTGTGGAGCGGAAGCAGAAATAAGTGAATCACCTGAATGTGTTCGCCCAGAAACAGCCCCTGATCCAGATAACTGCGAAATCCTTTGCCGTGCCAGACATTCCAGAGATGCTCTTCGTACATGGCCGAATCTCCATGCGGCACAAGCAAGCCGGCGTAGAGTCGTTCATTCATCCAGAACGATGTCGCCGCCCAGCAAACTGCTGCCAGCAGTACGACCATGAGTTCTTTCCGGCCTCGCGTCTCGCTTCCCTCGCCGTTTCGGCCCGCTGACGTCACGGGAGCCGCTGTGGCAATTGAATTGCAGAAACCGTTCAGCGACAGAGCACAGATCAATGCGGTCACGAGCGTTGTCGTGAAGAGCAGAAAATTCAACAATTCCGGGTTACTGATCGATGTGGCAAGTACCCATGCGACAATCCAGAACGCCGCAATCCACCAGGGTTGTGAAATCGCCGCGATTGCCGATGGAAACGCCGAACTGGTCCGTTGGCTCGTTCGTTGTGCCGCATGTTTCGTCGAACGCCACCGAGTCCGGATGACCGCGACCGTTGCACCCAGTATCAGCATCGCTGCAAGTCGGATGACAACCGACAACCACGAAAGTTCAATTCGTGGAGTACCAGCAGCTCGAAAATCCGCCGTTCCGCCGAATGCCTTCACTACGCCTGCACCAATATCCTGCGGCCAGAATCCGTCACTCAGTCGAGGCTCAGTCAGCACAATCCAGACCATGCTCGACATGAGCACGCAGCCGAAGGTGGCACTCAGAATTGTTGGCAGAGATTTAGCTCGGGAGCGACCCACATCATTCCTGACAGCTCATTAGAGGGGACGTTGCGTGGCAGTGTTTCATGCAAATGGGGAACACTGGCAGAGCCAGTGGCACACATCAAAGCACGATTGACAGAGCACTAGACGCCATCTTTCGTCAAGTCTTCACGCATTAACGGCCACGAGTCACTGCAAAGCCCGACAGTATTTTACCCAGCTTTGCTGAAGCCCCGGCGCCGTGCAATGTCATATTGACCCGGTTTTCAAGAACGGTGACTCTACACGGCGAAACGAGATGCGTCGCGTTCCAGGCTGAGGCTGCGCGGTTGCTTTTCCGTTTTTCCTGTCTCACGCTCTTCTGACTCAATCCAGATTCCTGTCCCCATGTCGCCCGCCCGCCGCTTCGTCTCGCAACTTCGGCCAGTGCTGCTTTACTGCGGCCTGCTGCTGACGGCTTGCGGCTGCGCGACGACGGAATTTGTGCAACTGCGTGAGAAGCCTCACAACCCACTGGCAGATCGCATGAACACAACCGCCTTTGGGTTGGTGAAGTATTCTCAGCGCACAGATTTGTTCCTGCGTCAATCCGGATATCAGGGCACTGCCGATTTGAAGGGCATGATTCTGCACACTCAGCGACACATCAACACCGAACAGTTTCACGAAGCAGCTCACGCACTGGCAGAACTCAAATACCTTGGCGCTGAAGCTGCGAAAATTCACGATGTGCCATTGGCATCAGAATTGTATTTCGATTCAGCAAAATCTGCATGGCGTTACTTTGCCACTCCGGACTCGGGCGGTCGGCACCCGGATCCGAATGACCCGCAGCATCGCGGCACGTCGGAAGTCTACAATGCAAGTTCTGAGCAGTTGTTGCGGATTGCCAGGACAGCCGGAAAAGTGCAGCTCGGACAATCGATTTTCATGCCGATCACTCACCGGCAACTGAATTTCGAGATTCCGTTTTCGTCACGACTGCTGACCCCTGATCAGATGGGGAAATTCGAGTTTGTCTCCGACTACCAACTCAAGAATCTTCGCAGTCGGAATTCGTGCGCAGGACTTGGAGTGCCGATTATCGTGATTCGTAAGGAGTCGGAACAACGTGACCCCGTGGAGAAATACTACACCAAGGGGATGAGCTTTTCCGCCACGCTCGTGCTGCGATTCGATGGTGATGCTCCGACAGATGCGCGCCTGCAGATCTTCGATCCGCGTGAGTCCGACGGCATGTTGGTCGGCGATACGGTGATGCCGCTGGAGACCGACGTCAGTACGCCGCTGGCACGGTATCTGAGCAACAAAGATATCACCATGCTCGATACCTGGGGCTACTTTCGTCCCGACCGAGCTGCAAAAGTTTCAGGCCTGTATATGGTGCAGCCATACGATCCGGATCGTATCCCGGTTTTGATGGTGCATGGCGTCTGGTCGAGTCCGATGACATGGATGGAAATGTTCAACGACCTGCAGGCCGACCCCGAAATTCGCCGCAAGTACCAATTCTGGTTCTATCTGTATCCGACCGGCGAACCTCTGGCGTTCTCTGCTGCCAAGCTGCGGGAAGAATTGCAGAAAGTGCGGCACGACTGCGACCCATATCACCGCAACGATCGACTGGATGAAATGGTGGTTGTCGGGCACAGCATGGGTGGATTGATCTCGCAGATGCTGACGATCAACAGCGAAGATAAATTGTGGAGTTCCGTAAGCAACAGGTCGGTCGATGACCTGAAAGCCGATGATGAGGTGAAATCGGAGATTCGTCGGGTGTTCTTTTTTGAATCAAATCCATCCGTGGATCGCATCGTTACCATTGCCAGCCCGTACAACGGCAGTTCGCTGTCAAATCGTTTCACGCAGTGGTTGAGTGGTTCGCTCGTCTGGCTTCCGGCAAAAACCTATCAGCTCAGTCGGGTCATTTTTGAACAGGATGACAAAAGCTGGTGGGAAAGTTTCTCCGCCCCGCGTACCAGTATGGATTCGCTCACGAAGAAATCGGGTGTGCTGAGACTGATCCGGGAGACACGGGTTCCGGACGAGGTCAAACATCACAATATCGTGGGGATAAAACGCGGATCTTCCCAGGCCAACTGGACTGATGGCGTCGTCGCATATCGCAGCGCTCATTGTGAAGATGCATCCAGCGAAAAAATCGTCCGAGCCAGCCACAGCGAAGTTCATCGCCACCCCGACGCCGTGGCCGAAGTTCGCCGTATACTCCTGGAACATCTCCGCGAAACCCAACAACGCCGCTTCCCTGTGATCCCGGTCAAACACACCGCAGAAACCCAGCCCCCAGCTCAGGTTTTCGATCGCCGTATGGCCCCGTAATGTGCGCCCAGTTTGTCAATTTACGGTAGGGTGTGTGAAGCGAAGCGAAACACACCAGGCGCGATTGTGCAGGTAAGTGGTGCGTTGCGCTCCGCTTCACGCACCCTACAGAAGAAACACAGGTGACAGAAAAATTGGTGACAGAAAAATGGAGCAAAAAATATTCCCATCCTGCGATTTATTTTTCTGTCACCAATATTCTTGTCGCACCCGCCCCACTCCAGTCTGCCTTGACAACATCGTACCGACTGCGTATACTCATTGTAGATACATTAGCAGAGGAGACAGGATTTGGCAACGATACAAAAGTGGGGAAACAGTCTGGCTGTCCGGATACCGGCGGCATTAGCCAACCAGTTAGACGTCGCTGAAGGTACACAGGTCCAACTTGAGGTGCGCGACGGTGAATTCATTGTTCGCCCCGTTGCAAGGCGGCGACTGAACCTGAAGGACTTGCTTTGTGATTGTCAGCCATCCCAATTGCATGGAGAGACCGACTTTGGACCAGACGTCGGACGCGAGGTGATCGAATGACGACGCGAGTTTTCATTCCGGATCGAGGCGACTTTATCTGGATCACGCTGAACCTGACTCTGGGGCACGAACAATCAGGACGTCGGCCCGCCTTGGTTCTCAGCCCAAAGGAATACAACAGGAAAACGGGTCTGTGCGTCATCTGTCCGGCTACGAGGCAGCAAAAGGGATACGGGTTTGAAGTCGCAACAGCCGGTCCCGATGGCGAAGTCAGTGTGATTCTTGCCGATCATTTGCGAAACGTGGATTGGCGGATTCGAAAAGTCAGGAAAATTTATCGCGTCTCAAGCGAGGTGCTTGATGGTGTCATCGCGCGCATTGAAGCTCTGCTGATTTCGCCTGCTGACCAGTCATGACTCCGTCGGGTCATGGTCATGTAGTCTGCGAAATCGTGCAGCCAAAAACGGTTCAACGACAAATCATGTGCGTGGCCCGGAAATCGATAATGACCCAATGGGAACCCATTGAGGATCGCGCGCCGCGACCTCGTCACTGAA
>JAYUVA010000393.1:0-4429 GCA_043754375.1 Candidatus Kuenenia sp.
TCATCTGAATGACGGTTCCAATGCAACTTTGAACCCATCAACGCAACTCCGAATTCCCCGGAGATTCCCCGTGTCGCCACTAAAATCCGAGTAGAACCCCATTTGGCTATTGGTGCCTGACGCCTTTTCCAAACTCCGTTTAACGTTCGCGATAAACAATCCGACCGCGCTTCAGGTCGTATGGCGAAACTTCGACCACAACACGATCGCCAGGCACAATCCTGATAAAGTGTTTACGCATTTTTCCTGCAACGTGTGCCATGACTTGATGGCCGTTTTCAAGCTCCACGCGAAACTGAGTGTTCGCGAGTGCTTCGACAACGTTGCCTTCGACCTGAATTGATTCTTCCTTCGCCATTCCGAATTCTGCTTTCGCCCTTTTTGATGATCACACAAACCGCGTTGAACGAAGATTTTTCCATTCAACACCACACATAATTCCATCGGCCATCTCATTGTAGCCGATCCGTGTGGATTGGAAGATCAGTTCGTGCGACGTAGACGACGTCAGCGGCGGGGTGGGCATCGTGACAAGGTTGCATCG
The DNA here is from genome assembly GCA_043754375.1 of Candidatus Kuenenia sp. Taxonomy (GTDB): domain Bacteria; phylum Planctomycetota; class Planctomycetia; order Planctomycetales; family Planctomycetaceae; genus SXXK01. Next base: position 545 of record JAYUVA010000393.1, read on the forward strand.
GAAACTCAACCCGGAAATGGATTTATGACAATCGATTGCCCTGTTTGGGATGTCCTGGTCTGCTTCCGGGCCACTTGTGAAAACCATCCGGAATGTCCAGAATGCTGCGGATGAGCCATCCGTATTCCGACATTTCAGAACTCGCAGAGGCCGGTAGTTCGTTCGGAGTGATCCGAATTCCGACCGAACAGGACATTCCGTTTACGCCGCGTGTGCGGGCGATCGTGGATACGGCGGAGTTCCAGAGACTGCGGCATGTGACGCAACTGGCACTCGCATCTCACGTGTATCCCGGAGCAACTCATAGCCGCTTCGAACATGCCCTGGGTGTTTATCACAACGCACTGAGGTATCTGTGGCAACTGGGTCGTGACGCGAGATTTGCGGAGATTGTTTCGCGGCACGATGCGGAAGTTCTGATCGTCGCCGCCCTGCTGCACGACATCGGACACTGGCCGTTCTGTCACCCGATCGAGGACATGGAACTGCCTCAAATGCCGCCGCATGAAGTCTTTGCCAGGGAATTTCTGCAGCCGAACGGCGTGCTGACTCAAGTGCTGGAATCGCAGTGGAACATCAGCGCCGACGAAGTCCTGGATGTGCTGGTAGCAACGTCAAATTCAGCGAGCAGTCGTCTGCGGCGGTCAATTTTGTCTGGTCCTGTCGATATCGACAAAATGGATTATCTTTCGCGCGACAGTCAACATTGCGGTGTCCCTTATGGCCGTCACTTTGACCGCAATCGGCTCATCAATTCGCTGATCGTGAATGAGGCTGGCGATGGACTGGCGATCACATCCAAAGGACGAACGGCTGCCGAAATGATGGTGTTCGCGCGGTACGTCATGTTCACCGAAGTTTACTGGCATCACGCTGTGCGTTCGGCGACGACCATGTTCGCGCGATCGTTTCTGGAATTGATGCCGACGTTGGATCTGAGTTCACTGTTTCGAATGTCGGAACCGGATCTGATTCGCTGCCTGTGTTCGGCGGCGCGCGGCACGGAGGTTGCATCGCTCACCGACGGACTGTTCGGCCAACGCCGCAGACTCCACAAGCGACTTGCGGAATACAGCATCTATCATCAGGAACCGCTGTACCGCGCGTTGCGACAAAGGACGGCCACCCAGTTGGCCGCATGTTCATTACTGCTGACGGAGAGACTCGCTGCGGTTGCCGGACGAGAATTTTCACCGATGGATGTGCTGATCGACGCTCCGCCGCAGCATCGCGAAGTGGAATTTCGCGTGGATGTGTGGTTTCGATCGAGTAACGAGTATCGGCCTCTGCGCGAAGTCTCTCCGATCGTGGACGCCATGGCGAAGACGCAGTTCGATGACTGCGTCAAGAAAGTCCGCATCTTCGTTTCTCCGGAAATTCGTGATTCGATTCCGATTGGTTTATCCGTCGATGAATTGGTTATGGATGTACTGAACAACCCCTGAGGCCGCCTTCATGTTGTTCATCACGCCAGCACTTCCTGAATCACATGCCCATGCACATCGGTCAATCGACGATCAATTCCGTTCTGCCGCATGGTCAGTTTTTCATGATCAATCCCCAGCAAATGCAGAATCGTCGCGTGCAGGTCGTAGCAATACGTCTTGTTCTCAACAGCCTGATAGCCCCAGTCGTCGCTCCGCCCGTGCTCGATGCCAGGCTTAATCCCGGCCCCCCAAAGCCAACTCACAAAACTGCCCCCATTGTGATCCCGCCCCAGACTTCCCTGAGCAAACGGCGTGCGTCCGAATTCCGTCGTCCAGATGACCAACGTGTCTTTGTCCAGCCCTCGTGATTTCAAATCCCGCAGCAACGCGGCGATCGGGCGGTCCACACTGTTCGCCATCGGAGGAAGTTCTGTCAGGATGTTGCCATGGTTATCCCAGTTACCCGTCGCGCCCTGCGGCCCGCTCCAGACCTGCACAAATCGCACTCCTCGTTCGATCAATCGAGTTGCCAACAAACAGCGACGGCCAAAGTCTTCGGTCACTTTGTCGTCCAGCCCGTAGCTTTTGTGAACAGATTCAGGTTCACGAGCCACATCGAAGGCTTCCGGAGCGGAGAGCTGCATTTTTGCCGCCAGTTCATAGCTGGCGATACGCGCTTCGAGCCGTGAATCATGCGGATGTTGTGCTGCGTGACCGCGATTCATCCTGTCCAGCAGCGCGAGTCCTTCGGCGTCGCCGTTGCGTCCCGCGAACGCAAACTTTGAGGACGCAAACAGATCCGGAACCGGTTGCGTTGATGCGGCATTGATCACAGTGCCCTGATGCACAACAGGCAGGAATCCCGACGAAAAACAGCCGCGCTGGTTGTATGGTAATCCTTTTGCATCCGGCAACACGACAAACGTAGGAAGATTGTCAGTCAGACTGCCAAGCGCATAGGAGATCCACGCCCCCATGCAGGGAAATCCGGGTAACAGAAAACCGCTGTTCATCATGTATGTGCCCGGACCATGCACGTTGGTTTTCGTGGTCATCGCCATCAGGAAAGCCATCTCGTCGATCAGCTTCGCCTGTTCAGGAAACATGCTGCTGACCCAGCGTCCTGATTCGCCGTGCTGCGCAAATTCAAACGGACTTTTCATGATCGCACCGGCGGGTGCGACGAACCCTTCAGGTTTCTCCTTCGGCCCCAGCATCTGCCCGTGAAGTCGTGCCAGTTCCGGCTTGTAATCATATGTGTCCATCGGGCTGGCACCACCCGTCATGAACAGCTGAATGACCCGCCTGACCTTTGGCGGATGATGCTGCACGGAATTGGCCGTGGCATCCCGCGTCAACAATTGAACCAGAGCAAGCCCTGCGAAGCCACCTCCGGCATCGGCGAGGAACTCGCGCCGTAAGGATGAGTGCAAGTCATCCGTCGTCTTGTCCTGATGAGTCATCGGGTGCTCACGTTTTTAGAATGTCACTTGACAACGAGTCTGCAGGCGCTGAAGACGGGCAGCCAGTGATTGATACAGCCGAGCCTTTAAGGCCGGCGGCATTTGAAAACGCTTCCAGTCCTGCGGAAGTTCCAGTTCCACTGTAACGCTGCTCAAATCAATCCCCCCGAATGAATTCGAGGCATTCGCCGATTGTACCACTGCCCTCAGGCAAACGAAACCAGTCTTCACCATCATTCGATTCGCGCAAATGATGCACCCGGGCGACGGTCGTTTGTTTCGGATGGGTCGTGACAACTGGAAGAGCTGAAACAGGCTCGCGCTGCATTGGCAAATCTGATGGCGAAAAAAAGGCGATCAGCAAGGTGATGTGAGACCGGTCGGTGGTTCAACGCCCGTCGCTGTCATCAACAAAGTCCGTCGCCTGGTGATGGTGGCCGGTTCATCACTGCGATCGTTGACTCGCATCTTCGAAATCTTCCAGAGCGATCCGGATCCGGACTTGTTCGCTCGTCATGAAAGTGCGTCCGCCAGGCCCGGTGAACGTCGGGTGGGAAGTTCCGAAGTGGAAGAGTCTGTGTTCGGGGAACTCAAGACGCTGGAGGGCGATCAATGCTCCAGCGGCTTCACACGGTACGTCCTGAGCCTCGGGGCTGTGGTTGGAGACTGGACCACGAGAAGAATTAAGGAAGCCCTTGAAAAAACTCCTGTGAAACTCGTGAAAGCGTGGTGCAAAGAGCATCTGCCAGTCTCAGTGCAGGCTCAACGAAGACTCGCCTTTTCCCCTCAAATACCGTAAACAAATCTCACTTGATCAATGTCCGAATGCAACCTCAGCTTTGCTGCTGCCTAGGCCCAGACTAAAACGTCAGGCTCCCGGTCGGAAGGGTCTGTCGCGCCCGGCGTTCTGTCGGGTAGATCGCTCATTCTTAACGCTCACGTTCAAGAAATACGCAATGAGTTACTACAAAACAGCGTGTGGTGCTGTAGGATAC
>JAYUVA010000394.1:0-2579 GCA_043754375.1 Candidatus Kuenenia sp.
TAGTGGAGACTGTGCGCACGGGCACCGAACTTTTGCCTGTTGCCGAAGGCGTCTCGGTGGCTGGCACTGGCACTGGGGCGACAACTCCTGGAATGGCTGATGCAGAAGCTACGGGTACACTGGTAACTTCGATTTCTTCCGGTGGATCAAGAAACAACAGCTCAGGAGACAGGATCATCTGGCGATCCGCCGCGGGTATCGTGGAAACCCCCACTCTCCCATTGCGATTGACGTTTCGGGGTTTCCGCGCGACTTCAATCAATTCTCCCTTCCGCTGCGGAAGCACGCCTTCCATTTGCTGAGCGACCTGGACAACCCATTCGGGTTCGTCACGCACAGCGCGGGACATCATGCTGCCGTAGAGTGACACCTCGAACAGGTTGCGATCCATCAGGGAATGCAGGACAGGTGTCAGAACTCTGGCGATCGCTGACACGCTGCTGGACGGAAAACGCACAAACACGTCAGCCTTCTGCGTGACGACATGAGTCCCTTCCGCATTCGGCGCGTAGATCGTGCGAAACCAGATCAGCGCCGCCGCTTCCATCGGACGCGGCAGCAGCGGATTGTGGTAGCTGCCCTGACAGACGAACACCATCTGGCTGTCGTCCTGATACAGGATATCGGCGATGCCTTCTGAACCATCAATCGCCAGTGCTTCGTATTCCATGTCGCCAGTCTGCCACATTTCAAATCGCGAAATGCCCATCACACGCCAGGTACTGACGGCAACATCGGGATGTTTCAGTAAATACCGAAACATCGGTTCGTCAATCGAGTACTGCAGCGATGGCAGTCGCCGGAACTGGCTGCGTTCTTTAATGATCAGCTGAGCCCGCTGGCGGTTTTCCTGCGTCATGCCTTTGAGCGGCATGGCTGTGCGTGCCTCCTCTTCCGCTCCGGCTGATGATTCACCGTCCGCAAGAATCCGGATTCCGGCTTTTTCCGCAAGTTCCTTCAACTGGTCTGCGGAGCATCTTGCGGAGCCAATGACAAACACGATCACGGCAATCCCGAATATCACCATCCGCGAGAGTCTGAACCTGCAGCCAACAATCGCCGAGCCTGCCGCTTTGACGAAAGAAACTGCGCGGTTGGAAACCCGCGCTACAGGTGTGTGACTATTCGAGATTGAAAGATCCTGTCGTACACTCGGCTCGGCGCTGCGTGTCCGGAGTCGCATAATCCCCCCTGTCAGCTGACAACTGCATCCTGAATGCAAATCGAACTCCGGCCCCCCTGCAACAGAATCTGCTGCGGACGGAGTTCGACTGAATCAGAATCATGCAGTTTCATGCAACTCTGTAACCGGCCCCCCGGCATCCAGATGTCGCACAATCCCCCTGACCGGAACTATCGGAATGGTCACGAGGTCTCGTTGAGGCCAATTGTTGAGTACGACTGGTTACAACGATCTTTCCGGTATCACTCTGGCACAAACGTGTGACTCAGCAGGTTGTTGCAGATTTGATCAGTCAATTTGGCCGAAACTCAGCGGCGGTTGTTTCGAACACACTGCCCGTTCATGCACCAGCGGGTCACGTCCAGTTTTTCACAGTAGACATGATCCTGTTCGCAATGAAAATCATTGACGTCGGTCAGATCATCGAGGTGATCCATGACCCTGTCAGTGCAGCGAAAACACTGACAGCCTGACAACGCAGAGACACTGGCACAGGCCAGCACAAAACAGACAAAGGCGCGCATGAGATTCCTTTCCCGGCAATTCCCTCAATTCAGAGGAGTGTCATTATCTATTCATGGACATCAGTCACAGCCAGCGCTGGAGTACAGACTGAACTTCATCGGGGGAGCAATGTTGTGGGAGCTTTCAACCTGAGATAATCAGGCAGCGGCCAGCTGGAAGCTTACCCACACACTTGCCTGATCGAATTTCCCCCGCTCAGCCCTGCAGTCTGGACCGAGGCTGGCGGCAACTCCTGTTTTTCCCACTGCTCGCCGTCGTTAGAGCCCGAACGTTCAAAACGTCTTTGCTCTTGAACAACTCCGCTACGATCGATCCGTCCGCATCATGCGATCGGCAGCTTTCGCCGTGAATGATGATTCTGCCGAAATGGGCTCAAGTGACGAAACGCGTGGCACGAGTCTCCATTCGTTGAGGTTTGATGCTGGCGAATATGCGCACGATCCTGCCGCCAATGTGGATCTGGATTCCTTCGTATGCATTTGGTGGGGCTGGACACTGCCACCATCGCGATGGTACATTCACGAAGTCGCTCCATCATTCGGTTCGGTAGCGGGCCTTGACCGGGCGGCGGAGCGTACCCTGATAGAGATCCATGGCTTATGTCCAAAAGACGGGTTCAACGACAAATAAAGTGCGCAGCACAGAATCCAGGAAATTGTTGGGTGAAGACGAACTGAGTACAGATCGGGAGGTCAACAACTTTGGAACCGTCGAAGGAAAACAGATCTGAACCGCGAATGGACGCGAATGGACGCGAATAAAGTCAAAAAAAAGTAAAATGAGTTGTTTTCGTGGCATGACTGCAGAGCCCGCGCCGGTTGAAGAGTCATTCGAAATACACACACACTGGATCACTGCCGCTATTCGCGTG
>JAYUVA010000395.1:0-3288 GCA_043754375.1 Candidatus Kuenenia sp.
CTTGCAGCGTAGTACCCTCGCCCGCGGCCCGCCTTGTGCGGGCTTTTTTGTGCCCCGCGAAATGGAGGCAGGAGCCTCCGGGGCAGTGCGTCCCATGGCCGGAGCCATGGGACGAGGACAAGAGCGGACAAACTGGCCCCCTGCCCTCAACTGGCTCAGTGGGTGATGGCCTGCCTTGCTTTTCGCAAACCTGCCTTTGGTGGCAGCTTTCCGGCGGGGCTCTGAGCGTCGAAGTTTTGCCAGCCGCGAAGTGCCCTGCCCTGTCCGGCTGGAAGTCGATCAGGACGTCAAGCGGCCGGTGGCCGGCTGATCGATTTTCATCTGGATCCGTATTTCGACATCAATTCGCCCGACGAAAGATTCTCCAACTGACGCATAAGATCGGGACGAAACTCGAATGGCGTCTGCTCCGTAGTCAATTGTCCGCTGTGTGGTCCAATTCTCCCTCAGTGCGACTATCTGACGCCGCGACTGCCATATCGCTTTTCTGAGTTTCCATGCGATTAGAGCATTCTGCATCTCGGCACGGATTGCACAGAATGTCCGTCACGACGAGTGGTACCATCGGAACAGGTCTAAGGCAGCTGCACGCAACGCCTGCATTACCTGAAGACAGCGGTGCCGTTCTTCGTTTTGTTTTGCTTCGATCTCCGCTTGTTCGAGGGAACTTGTACATTCAACGGACAGAATCAAAAACAGACTTTTAATGGGATAGTGCGTTTTCATGTCAGCGTGTCCTTTCACGTTATGCACAATGGATTTTGGTTCAACCGGATTGCCCCGCACGTGCGGGGCAAAAGTTGCGTGGGTTGTCCCACAACCAACTGTCTGACAAACGAAATCAACGGATGAGTGCTGCGCGTGAATTCAGAATTTATGATCCGAATGCGATCCGTGCGTAAATGCCCCTCAGACTTGCAGAGACGCGATACGATGCCCGGGACAAGGCCGAACTGTAATTGTTTATCCGTGTCGTCGCAGCGACGGATGTGCAGATCGCTGGGCAATTGCTCGTCCCCGCGCCAGATAAGCGATTGCGGTTCGATGCGGAATTCGAGACCGGTTCGGTCAGTTTCCGACCGGCAGTTAGTAACTCAGGTCGGTTAGTCCTGAGGGAGTTACGACGTTGGAATATCTGTCGCCAATTTTGTCAAATCAACTGGATTCCGGGACTTGCAGGCTTGGCCAAAAAACCTGCTTCAAGCGACATCAAAGTGATTACAACGTCGGAACTTGTCGCCACATCGTTCGCCGCGTCGGCCGATGCCAACCGACGCATTCAGCGACCGCGTACATCACAAACCGTGGGTGTTTGATAGCCTGAAATCAGGCGAAGGCACGCGAGGGCGCTCCAACTCATCAGTCGCGGACGGCAGACTGCCACCCGGAAGAGCCAATAGACAAAGTGGCACAAACCGTTGCGATCTGACACCCGAATTCGGCCTACTTGCGTAAGGAGGCTCCGCGCAGTGTGTCCTCCGAGGAATATGCTGGCGTTGCCGGCTCAGATTCCCAATCCTCCCGGGAGACAGGATCGACGCCATTCATCAGCAACCGTGCTGGCTATCGACGGTGATTTCCCGGGCATGGCAAGGTATCAACAATCCGGTTCAAGCCAGCGGTGATCTGATCCGTTATGGTCCTGTGATGAAGTCGATGTCCAGCGCGAACAAGGCCTCGAACGTGCTCATATCCGTTGCCTTGTCCTTCACGCCGTTGGGGTCATCCAGATTGAGATTGAACAGGAACCAGTCCTGCCCCTGGCTGCCAGTCAGGATGTCTGAAGACTTGTCGTCATGAACTGTGAACTCATTGACAATGAAGGACCCATTCGGGCCGACGCCATTTTTGAGGTTGTTAACTCGAGTAGCAAAATCGGCGTCGGTCCGGCTCCATTCGTTCATGATGGCGAATAAAGCAGATTCGTCGCTATCGTGATCGGTCGTGCCGGCGATCAGGATGTCATCGGCCGCGTTTCCTACCAAACGATCCGCACCCAGGCCGCCGATCAAGAGATCACGTCCGTCCCCACCGACAATCAAGTCGTCGCCGTCGCCGCCCAGCAGCACATCGTTACCGGCGCCGCCCTTGAGCCGATCATCGCCACCGCCTCCGTACACCCATGTCGGCAGGGAAATCCCACCGGCAACCTGGACGTCATCGTTGCCGTCGTAGGCATAGATCACAATCTCGGTTACCCCAACGAATGACTTTCCCTCCCCATTGATCGTTACCTTCATCTCCGATGAACCGCCTCCCGGGTTCACCACGATCTTGTCATCCCCGTCGGTGCCGACAATCAGGAGCCGACCGTCCGGAAGAAGAGTGGCCGGTTCAATGAAGACGGGAGCGCCGGGGTCCACGATGACGCCATTGGCGATTCCGTCATCGTCGCCGCGTCCGCCGTCCACGAACGTGAGAATAATGTCCTTGGTTCCATCGCCGTTTTCATCTCGAAATTTCGCACCCGTGCTGATACCGTTGATGGTTTTCCAGCTAAAGTCGAACCAGCCGGTGGGGCCGTATTTCCAGTACTGGGTGACCGTGGTCCCAGTGGGCATGAAAAGAGTCACCGTCGTGGTTCCGCCCGGCGCGAGGCCCTGGACCTGGAAGTCGAAGGTTCCTACCGGTGTCGTGGCATTGACCGGAAGACCGAGCGGCGGATTCGTCACGGCGAGAACAGCCACCAGGCTCGTCCCAGCTGCGGATTGCAGCGTGACGTATTTGTCATTCACGGCATTCGGCAGGGAGGTGACGTTGGCCTGCTGGCTGTCCAGGATGCCGTCGCCGTTGCCGTCGCCACCGTTTGGTGCGGCGTTCTCCACGGTATCTGATACACCGTCGTTAGCTGGATCCAGACTGCCCTGGTTCTCGGCAGCGCCAATATCGACGGTACCGTTGACCACTCGCTGGAACCCGGAACCGCGCTGGTCTGTGGTCAGGAGGTTGCCTGAGGCGTCCACGGCCAGAGAATTGCCACCAGCATCAATGGCTGGGCTGCCGGGCAGCGGGGGCATGGTTTGCGTGGAGCCGCCGTAATAGCCCAGCGGGGCCAGCAACGGGTCGATCGGATTCAAGGCGTCGATGCTCACTTTGTCCCCAAGAACCCCCGTCAAGATACGGATGACGCCATCAGTGTTATTGCCAGTGAAGACTGAACCGGAGCCTACACCGTTTTGAATGCCGCTGACATAGCCGATCAGGTTGTGGCCTTTACTCGTAGCCGTCCCGAAGATATTGGGGCCAGATACAGCGGCGTTGTTCCTGGCGACGATTGTGTTGCTCAGG
>JAYUVA010000396.1:0-7406 GCA_043754375.1 Candidatus Kuenenia sp.
CGCCATTTGGTTCTAATCCCTGCCTTCCTGGTGCTCCGTCAACAATGAAATGAGAAGTGGTAGCCTGGAAAAGGGGTCAGGAACCAATAGCCAAATGGCCCGAAGGGTGCTGCGCACTATTGGTTCCTGACCCCTTTTCCGAGCCCCCTTTTTCGAGCCAGACCGCCCGCTGTGATATTCAAACAAATGTGTTCGGAGCCATTGCGTCGTGTCGATGCAGGTTGCCTGAACATTGTTACTTCGAAAGTTGCTCCCATGGTATTTCGTGCGTATGTCTTATTCCTGCTGATCACAGCAGCCGTTCCCGCAATCGCGCAGGATGCGGCTCAAGAAAAAAGTGAAGCTCCAAAATTGGAAACTACCATCGACAAGGCGAGTTACGCCATCGGTTACAACATCGGCAAAGACATTCTGAAGCAGGGACTTGACCCGAATCCGGCAGCACTGGCCGCCGGCATCGCGGCAGCACTGGCGGGTGAGAAGTCTGTCTTAAGCCCTAAGGAAATTGAAGCGGCCTTCAAATCGATGCAGGCAGAAGTGCAAAAAAAAGCCGAAGTAAAAGCGGCAAAGAACCTAGAAGACGGCAAAGCATTTCTGGAAGCGAATAAGGCCAAAGACGGCGTCAAGGTGACTAAGTCCGGCTTACAGTATCTCGTCCTGAAGGAAGGCTCAGGCCCCACACCGACTCGAGCCAGTACCGTGTCAACGCACTATCGCGGCAAGCTGATCGATGGCACGGTGTTTGACAATTCTTACGAAGGCGATGAACCGACCGAAGCCGACAAGCCTGCTTCATTTGGCGTGACGCAGGTCATCAAAGGCTGGACCGAAGCCCTGCAACTGATGAAAGTCGGAGCCAAATACCGTCTGTTTCTTCCAAGCGAACTGGCATACGGCGAAAATGGTCCTCCAGGCATCGGCCCGAACTCGGTCCTCGTTTTTGACATCGAACTTGTATCGACAAAGGACGGACAGGCGGACAAGGCGGACAAAAAGTAATACGCATGCCATGAAGAATTGGTTGAACATTCGAAGCCCGGCTCTTTCAAAAGAACCGGGCTTCTACTTCGACTGTCCGGAATACGCGATCATCTGCCAGTCAACGCCGCCGCTATTCAGTTCGGGCCTGAACGCCCATCAAGTCTCAGGAGTATCCAGGATCTCGGCAAGGCGTTGAGCCAGAACTGTCTGATATCTACTGATCCAGGTTCGATCGATCAACCCTACACTGGCCATGTCTTCCAGATGAGTTTGATGCTTCCTGCGGAACGATGTTAACTTCATCCAGCGTCGTTGTCGTTCGTTGCAGTCGGAGACGAATTCGCTCAATGGCCATTGCCACACGCTCCCAACCGCTGGAAATCGATGATGACTCTATTGTATCCACAGCAGCACCGTTTTCGAAGATTGACACGACGAACAATGTCTGAGTCTACACGATCTCAAGCGGCATACGCCACAATGCGTTCGGAAGAATTCAGCGTTATGAAACATTCACGACTGCACAGGCATCAATCCCAGCAGCGTCTCTTCCTGCTCTGCCACATCGCGGATGGGGAGAGGAAATCGGGCTTCGATTTTCTTTCGCAGTGACGCGAAAGACTGAACAAGGCCACCGGAGATCGCGATTTGGTCCCATGTCGGTTGAGGGCTCAAACGGCGGGAACATGTGAGGTAACTGTCGGCCATGAATTCAAACGCCGAATTGAACAAGTTGCCGACCGTCAGGTTCTCGGTTGTGATGCCGCTGATTCGTCCATCGCAGCCCATCGCGCTGGCAAAGAAACTCAGATCGCAGGACAGCCCGTCACCGGTTGAATATTGTGCCGCCTGCTGAATCAGTGGCCATGAGTTTTCAATTTTCACGCCCGCCAGTCGCGGCAATTCTGTCAGCAGGGCTTCCAGGACCGTCAGTGAACGGCCAGCCGGAATGTGCGTGATTGTGTTCAGAAACTGGCCGTCGAACCACGGGCGAGTCTGACAATCGGCAGGTCGGAACTCCGCCGTGATTTGACTCACCTGGGATCCTGTCGAAGCGTTGATCGAGAGTTCATGCGACTGGAGCCTGATGCCACGCAGCGCTGCCTGCTGATCGCCGATGACCGGATAACATGTCAACGTCCGGCCATTGCGAGGGACGCTGCCGATCGGTTCCTTTTCGTTCGTCAGTTCCGGCCAGCGAAGACCATCAAGGCCCAATGCGGCAAAAGCGTTGTGATGCCAGTCCTGCGTGAGTAGATTCAGCATTCCGATGCCCTGAGTTCGTTCCATTTTGGGCACCGCGCTACAAAGACGAGCGATCACATAGTCACCCACGGTGACAGGTGTGGCGTCCGCAGGAAGTCGCTGTCGCTCCGCCAGCCAATAGAGCAGACTTGTGGCGGAGCCGGGTTTCAGTTCCTTGCCAAGCTCTTCAAACACGGCGTCGGACCAGCAGCCACGGAGACGATCCAGCGTCGTCGTGCCGGCGGCATCAGCAACCGTCGTCCGCTGATCCCGCCAGGAAAGATAATTAGTGACGGGCCCTAGTTTCTGATCCAGCAGCATGATGCCGCCCATCTGCCCGCAACTGAACAGCGTTGTGGCGTCCGGCGCGTGACTGCAGAGGCGATCGATGACACTGACAGCACGAGTAAAGATTTCGTCCGGAGAAACTTCATGAAATCCGGACGGCATTCCCGCGACAGGATCCGGAAATGGCTCGCGGACAATGTGCGAAACTCGCGACGTGTCCAGATCCAGCACAGCGCCTTTGATGGATGAAGAACCGATGTCCAGACCAAGGCAACGCATTGACGTATGTTCCTGACAAAGCACTACTTCAAAAATTCCGGCACCAGACAATTCATCACACTGGCGCATTCCCGCAATTTTATCCGCACGTCTTCCGGTAACGCGATGCCATTCTGTGCGGCATCCCGAGCCGACTGAAATTCCCGCTCACCGGGAAGCAGCACGGATGCGACACCGTCCGCCGTCGGTGCTGCGTGAATTTCATCAATCAGAGACTTCATGCGAGAGTTAAAAGCAGCGCGATCGGTCATCGCATCAATGTCTACCACAACGAAGGACGCATTGTGCAGTGACGGTTTCGACGGTGCATCAAAAATCCAACTGCCGACCTGCCACGTCATCGCTCCGCCGGGAATCAACGCAGAGAGTACTTCGCACCACAGTCCCAGACCATAGCCTTTGTGACCGGCCATCGGAGCCAACGCAGCATGGTGGGGGTAAAGTGATCCATCTGTCGTTGGCAGCCCGTCCGGACCGATCAGCCACGTCGCAGGAATCGATTCGCCACGCTGGTGCGCCGCATAGACTTTACCTCCCGCGACAGCAGCCGTTGCCATGTCGAGCAAAACAGGATCACCGCCGGTTGGAATTGCATATGCCAATGGATTGCTGCCGAGCACAGCTTTTGTGGAACCGGGTGCTGCGACACTTGGCATATCATTGCCCGTCACCATCGCCAGACATCCTGTTCTGGCAGCCTGCAATGCATAGTGTCCGGCCGCACCGATGTGCCCCGTGTTCCTGAGTGCGACAAACGCGACGCCAAACTGTTTGGCTTTCTTGATGGCAGTCTGCATGGCAAACGTTGATCCAATCTGGCCAAGCCCCGATTCACCATCCACGATGGCCCAGGCCGGTCCTTCGCGTTCGATTCGCGGCACGGCTGAAATCGGATAACCGCCGCCCTGCAGCTTTTTCAGATATCCCACCAGCAACTTGGTGCCGTGCGTGAATACCCCTAAAACGTCTGTTGATACCAGCGCGTCGGACGTGACACGACAATCCGCATCCGACAGTCCTGTGGCTCGCAGACAGTGCGTGACAAAATCTGTGAGTTCAATAATGCAGATACGATTCAATGGAATCCGCCTGAGTTCAAGTGGCAGGTTTAAGACATTCACCTGCGGCTATCGGTTCAGCGTCAGCCGAGTCGCGTTCGCGCGACGGTTTCTGATGTTGGTGACGCTGCTCGAAGCAATGTGACAAGCCTGGTGGATACTCTGCAATCCAACGACAGGATGTTTTTAGACCCGGTGACAAAACCTGCGTGGCTCACGCTGGTGTTTTCGCGATGCAATGTCCGGGGATCTACGCGGTCGGCGTCGTTTCCGGAGCAATGGATTCCCATTCACTCTTTGCGATGCGGTCTTCTTCGTCCATCAGCAAAAGCTGGATTTCAACGATTTCATCGGCGCAGTCGAAGAATGCGTCGATTACTGCCGGGTCAAACTGCGTGCCTCGTCCTTCACGCAGAATTTCGAAACACTTCTGACGCGGAAACGGATCCTTGTACGGACGTTTGCTGGAAAGTGCGTCAAACACGTCAGCGACGGCAACGATGCGCCCCTCCAGGGGAATGTCTTCGCTCAGCAGGCCCAGGGGATAACCATGTCCGTCCCAGCGTTCGTGATGCGTCTGAGCAATCCGTGCAGCCAGCATCAGCAGTGAAGAAGACCTGACATGCAGCATACTTTCGCCGATTCGTGTATGCGTCTTCAGGATGTTCCAATCCTTTTCGGAAATCGGTTCGATGATCTGGCGTCCGAGCGCGCAGTGCTTTTTCATCAGATCGTATTCGTCCAGTCCGAGCTTGCCTGGTTTGAACAGGATCGCATCGGGGATTCCAATTTTTCCGACGTCATGCAGTTGTGCGGCCTGCTCCAGCATTTCCAGTCGATTTGCCGGATACCCCATTTGCCTCGCGATAATCGCCGTGTAGCGACCAACCCGAATCACATGGTTTCCCGTGTCGTTGTCCCGCTGTTCTGCGGCGCGAGCCAGGCACAAAATGAGTTGCTGCCGTGTGGCTTCCAGCTGGCGTGTGCGGCGTTCGATCTGCTGTTCGAGGCGAGCTGCTTCACTCGATGCCATATCGTAGTGTTTCTTGATCACAATCGCGTTGCGAACACGGGGAAGAAGTTCGTTTGGGTCGATTGGCTTCTGTAAAAAGTCCATCGCTCCCAGGTCCAGTGCCAGCTTACGCGTCGCCGGATCCGCCGCCGCCGTCAGGATCAGTACAGGGATGTGCTGGAGTACGGGGTCCAGTCCGATAACCCGCAAAACATCCAGTCCGCTGATTTCCGGCATCCGAACATCAAGCATCAGCACGTCTGGTCGTTCGTGACGAATCAGGTGCAGCGCTTCACGGGAGTCACTTGTGGTGACAAAGTTTTCGTAGCCCTCCATCTTCAGATGCTGGCGGAACGTCATGACGTTGAGCGGTTCATCATCAACAATCATGATCTTTGCCGTCTTGTCGGCAATTCGAAGATTGGTGATTCGCGGACCTGAATTCCTGGCCATAGACGGCGTCACCGTGCCGCACGACGAGGCCGGACCGAACAGCATTGATTCCTGAATCGGGAAGATGTCGTTGAGGACTGATCTGCACGACGGAGCATTGTCCGAATGGCGACTCCGGACTTTTTCGGACTCTGCTGTTTCAGCCGGAGAGGTCGAGCCGTACACGGAATCGTCGATGCCGTTCATTGTCGTATCAACGCTGTTGTGCATCAGCAGCGGTTCGGCAACGGCGACCAGTGGATTATTTGCCAGCAATGTCACATTGCTTCCCGCCGGGTGAGCAGTCCCGGCTGTTCGCAGGGATTCAAATGAGGCGATCGCTGATCGGATTTCTTCCAGGACTGAATCTGCCGGGGGACTGGTGCATGATGACATAAAGGTGTTCCTGGAATCCTGGACACTACTGACGAAGGGCATCGGAGTACACGACACCTGCGCAATAGCATGCCAACGACACTTCAACATCTGCTGCTGCAACTGAACACTAGGCCCAGAATCTACTTCTATAACGATTTCGCGTGCGGGTTTACGTGTGCTGCAGACGCAACAGGATCCCGCTGTCTGCGAAATTGATTCGATTTGGAGAATCGGCACTACCGGTTGCAACAGTTGAAGTGATCGCCATGCTGTTGAGTTGTCGCTTCTTCCTGCCGTCATTATGCTGCCCGTTCTCGAGGCACATTATCAATTTTTCTCTATCGACCGGAGGGCGCAGGAAATGACAGACACCACCAACGGAAAACTGAATCGCAAGCTGCGAATGGCGCTTGTCGGCGGGGGTCAGGGTGCTTTTATCGGTCGCGTTCATGCGACGGCCGCAGTGCTTGACAATCGTGCCGCACTGGTGGCAGGTGCCTTGTCGTCAGATGCGGCTCGAGCAAAAGCCAGTGCGCCGTCCTATGACATTCCCGAATCGCGTGCGTACGGTTCCGTGACTGAAATGATTCAGAAGGAATCGGCGTTGCCTGCCGATCAACGAATCGATTTCGTCAGCGTGGCGACCCCGAACCACACTCACTTCGAAATTGCAAAAGCCGTGGCAGAAGCCGGGTTCAACGTGATCTGCGACAAGCCCATGACGTTCGACTTTGCACAGGCCGAAGATCTTGTCAGAGCTGTAGAAACGAGCGGCGTTGTATTTGCCGTCAGCCACAACTACACAGGCTACCCGCTGGTACGGCAGGCACGCGAAATGATTCTGAACGGTGAACTGGGGGAAATCAACGCCATTCGTTCGAACTATATTCAGGGCTGGTTGCGCAGCCGGCTGGAGGCTGAAGACCAGAAACAGGCGGCGTGGCGTACCGATCCAAAGAAGTCCGGCGCGGCAGGGTGTTTCGGAGATATCGGAACACACGCATACAATCTGGGTCGTTACATGACCGGACTGATTCCGGCCGAGATTTCCTGCAACCTCAGGATCTTTGCCGAAGGACGACGACTGGACGACTACGGCCATGCTGTCGTGCGATTCGAAAACGGCGCAATGGGAACTGTGACTGCCAGCCAGATTTCACACGGTCGGGAGAACGATCTGTTCATTGAAGTCGATGGCACAAAAGGTGCGCTGTCGTGGCGTCAGGAAGAACCAAATCTGATGATCGTGCGTCGCAACGGTTCGCCGCATCAAATGTACACGCGCGATCCAAATGCTCCGCACATGAACAACATGGGCAAAGCTGCGTGTCGTCTGCCGGCTGGCCACCCTGAAGCGTTCCTCGAAGCCTTTGCCAACGTGTATCGCTTCGCCTACGACGCGATGGTGGATCGAGCCACAGGGACTGCCTTTGAGAAGCAGAATACGATCTATCCAAACGTGTACGACGGTGCCGAAGGCATGTATTTCATCCAACAATGCGTTGCGAGCAGCCAGCAAAACGGCGCATGGGTGCCCATGAAATACGCCGGGGCTCGTCGATAATCGCATCAGGCGAGCGGCAGGGCGTCAGCCCTCCGTGTCACCCGCAGTACGGCATCGACGACCAATTTTTAAACAATGGCCCGCTGAGTTGTTGGGAATCTGCCCTGCAATTATGAGCGAGAATGCCACCTGGGATCCAGACCGTTCACGACTCAGAACGAAACCTGTG
>JAYUVA010000397.1:0-6114 GCA_043754375.1 Candidatus Kuenenia sp.
GTATGATCATGAGCCCCAAAAATCACTAAATCAACAGACCGCTAGCCGCGGGTAATTGACCTGCAAAAACCGGCGGCCAGCGCACTGCCGCTCACAAAACCAGCGGGAATCAGACAGACTCCTGGGTCACCACGCCAGTTTGAGGTGCTGTACCAACAGTTTCAACCCTCTTTCAACTGGAATTGTCTCTGCCGGGTCACACTGAAGTCCAAAAAAGTATCGATTCCACCAAGCGGGAAGCCTTTCCCCACGTTCGCAGGTTCATTAGACTTCGCAGTCACTGGCAGCTTACCGAATCTTCGTGGCGTGCCATGAATGCGTTAACCGAATCCCGTCGAATATTGCTCGACGCTTGTGCGTAAGTTGCGTATTCTACAGAAATCAGGATGCGATTGTCGGCTGTTTTGGATGTCGGAAGGGAGTCTGATTGATGGCGTTTGAGCCGCAACGATTTATTCATGCTGCCAATATCCGGCTGGATGTTCCTGTCAGTGTCCAAACAGCGGAATCTCTGACCGACGATCTGCGATTTGCATTTGAAGACGCCACATTGCACGCTTTTGCAGAGGTGATTGAGGCATCGATCCGGCACGATGTGGATTTTCTGCTGTTGTCGGGAAACGTGTTTGTCGAAGCCGACCGCAGTCTTCGCGCAAGACTGTCACTATTACGAGGCTTCAAGCGGCTCGAGGAACACGACATTCAGGTCTTTGTACTGCCTGGGGATTCAGATCCGCCCGAAGCATGGCGTGCGATCCCCGAAATGCCTGAGAACGTCGTGGTTTGTTATAGCTCAAACCCGGAACCTGAAGAGTTGTACATCCAGGATCGTCTCGCCACGACGCTTTCGTCGTCCATGTGGTTTGGTGAAGCGGATGCGTTCGGCATTCGCGTGCTGGCGAGGGGCACTGACAGCATTCAACCGTTTCGTATCGGCGTTGTGAGCAAAGCAAAATATGAAGAGGCGCGACGGATGGCAGCCATGGCTGCCTCTGCATCAGACGAAACGCTGACAGCGTCGCTGCAGAGCCTGGCGTCAGGTGAGAAACTCAGCGGATCAAAATCATCCGGCGATTCCGATGACGAGGAATCCACTCGCGTGTGGCGTTCGATTGATGCCGAAAATGGCGGACACCCCCGCAAAGCTGACACTGGCCAGCGAAGCGTCAAGCGATCTCTGGAAACGCTGGAAGTCAGCCCGTCCGACGCGCACCCTTCGCTTGATCCGGGATTTATTCGATACGTCGATGAAATGCTGGACGACGGTCAGTTGAATTTCCTGGCACTGACCGGCGAACTGGCGCGCACAACACTATGGCGAGACCACGGGGTTATTCATTGTCCCGGTACCACCCAACCACGCAGTCAGATGGAAGCGTCAGGCGGCTCGTGTTCGCTGGTCGAAGTTTCGGAAACTGGTGAGATTCAAATTTCTTCTGTTGATTCCAGTTGTGTGGACTGGAAGCAGATTGAAGTCACCGTCGCGCCGCATACGAATTTGTCGTCAATTCTGCAGCAGATGAAGACGTTGCTGCTGGGACAGAAACCAAGGGCGGCCGACCGCATCTGGTCGGTGCAATGGGAACTTCGCGGGGCATTGCCCGATCTGCAGGAACTGGCTCGCAATGATCTGGATGTCGCGGCAGCCGTGGAACTGGATGAGCTCAAACACGGCGGGCGCACGATTCGGCTGTTGCACGAAATTCGATCCCTTCCCAACGCATGGCCGTCGAGTGATCCACCGACGTCGCTCGCCGATCAGTATCAACAGATCGCCGCACGGTCCCGCATCCTCACAGACGATGCACTGCTGTCGCTCATCGATGCCAATAAAGAACTCACCACTGGTTGGAAACAGCGTTTGACCTCCTTGCTGCCGTCGGTTGATCCGGAACAGATCATGGCAAAGCTGCGAACCGACGGAGCGACATGGTTTGTGCCGGATTTCTCCCTGGCCGACGACAGAGGCGACGAATCATACGATGTTGATTTGTCGGATGACATGGTTGCCCAGGACGATGAATCTGGTAAGCATGAGCCTTCTGGCAACCTTGACGAGTTGGCAGGCGACGAATCTGCGGACGTCGATTCCGCATACGTTGATGCTGACGACACGGACGAATCGGATGAGGATGAATCGGATGACTAATCGCGAGGTTGCGGGAAGAGCGGTCTGGCAAAGGAATTCGGCATGAAGCTGACGGAAATTGATATCGATCGGTTTCGCATCTGGCGCAGTCTGTTGCTGCGGCTTGATCCCAAGGGGCTCAATGTCATCTACGGTCCCAATGAGGCCGGTAAGACGACGCTGATGCGATTCATACGATCGACTCTGTACGGTTATGAACCGCTGGCCACTGAACCGGCATTTCATCGACCGGATGCGGAGCAATCCTGGCGCGGGGCAGTGCGGTGTGAGCATGGTGGACGCACGTGGCGAATTCATCGCCGCGCTGAATTGGCGGGGCGGGGTCGGCTGAGAATTTCCGGCGGTCAGGAAGGCATCGACAAAGATGCCGCGCTGGACAATATTCTGTCGGGAACCAGCGAAGATGTTTACGCCGACATCTTTGCGGTGGGCGTCCGCGAGCTGCAACAGTTGGCGACGCTGGGCACGAATCAGGTTGCAGAGTATATCTACGGTCTGTCACTGGGGCGGCAGGGGCGGCAGATTCTGGACGCTCTGGCCGACGTCAAAGAACGTCGTACGTCGATGTTTGGTGAGGAAAACGGGTCCGGTCGCATTCCACAATTGTTTGACACATACGCAAACATGTCGGGCAGTCGACGCAACGCCGGACTGGCTCGCGACAAGCATGCGAAACTCACGCATCGCCGTCGAGATCTGCTTCAGGAAATTGAAGAACTTTTGCAGCGCGAAAGCAATGTCAGAAACGAATTGCGTGGCTTGCGATTTCTTCAGAATTGTCACAAACCGTGGAAACGGATCAGGGATCTTCAGGAAGAACTCACCGGACTGCAGATCGTACCCACGAATCCGACCGAAGCTTTGAAACTGCTGGCAGCCGCAGAAAAGGATATCCATGAATCCTCAAACCGCCGCGATAAACTCAACGAACAGGCGACTCAACTGCGATCGCAGGCCGAACGACTGCAGACCGATCAGTTGTTCGACAAAGAACGCTACGCGATTCAAAGTCTGGTCGATCAAAGCGACTGGCTGCGTCAGATCGAAGAACAGATCCGAAACGCCGAAGAACGCTCGTCAGAACTGCGACGCGAACTGAATCATCAGATGACCCAGCTGGGCAGCGGCTGGTCGGTCGAACGACTGAATTCGATTGACACATCACCGGCAGCTCATCATCGCCTGCTTGAGGCGGCTCGACGCTATCAGGACACCCTTCAGCGGCGCGGGAAACTCCGACGGATGTTGCGGAGCATGACCAGGCGCAGCCAGAAGGAACTGGTAGAACTCAACTCGCAACTGGACTTCGTCGGGGTTCCGGTCTCCGAAGCCATTGAGATTGAGCAGTCGCGGCTGCAGGAACTGGAGAATCTCGGACGCCTGAGACTGCAGGAAGAACAACTGGCGCTGAAAATCCAGACCGTACGTCGAGTCATCGATCGCGTCGATACGGACGAATCGATTCCAGCGTGGGTTGATAAGACGATCACCACGATAGGCTGGATCGGCGCAGCATTGTGCCTGTTCGGGATCGCGACTTTCTCGCTGGGCGGAGAACCGCGCCGTGCCCTGGGCGGCGCGCTGGCTGCAGCCGCGTTTGGTTTTGCAGGCATCATGTGGTGGGGTGTTCGCAACGGTCTGCGAAACAACTTCGATGCGAAAGTTGGTATTAAACTTGATGACATTGCAGACGAAGCACGGCAGGCCGACCGACAACTGCGATTGCTTCAGGATCGCATCGGCCGAATGTCTCTGGCCGATCGCTTTGCGGGCCGCGAAGACAACGCCGAGAACTGGAAATCTTCCACCGCCGAGATGGTGGATCGCATCGGTGACTGCTCAGCCCGGATCGCTGATCTGGAAGTGTTGCAGCGCAAACAGACTCGCGCGGCGTCACGACGAATGCGGTTGCAGATGCTGCGAGATCGCTATAAATCGGCTCAGCAGACCGTCAATGAGCAGCGACAGGAGTGGTGTCGATTGCTGACCTCGCTGGGCATGGACGAAACCGTGCGTGTTGAACAGGCTTTCGACTGGTGGCGTCGCATTCAGGAAGTGCGTGAAATGCTGACGCAATGGCGCAATTCGGCACCGGAAGTTGAAGGCTTGCGGCGGATGTTCGAGGCCATGCGTTTGCGCGTCGAACAATTGGGAAGCCGGCTGACCAATGCCAAAAAGATGAACTTCTCGCGACCACTGGAAGTCCTGACGTCATGGCAACAGGAACTGAAGACTCACGATCGGGATCGCACTGAAAAGAATCGGCTGCTTGCGGAAAGCGAAGCAAAGCAGCATGACGGACGTCATACGCAACATCAATTGGAAGCCGCAGAATTACGCCGAAGTGCCGTACTTGCCCGTGCGGGTGTGTCGTCGCGGGAAGAACTGACGAAGCAGCAGGAGTCCGAAACTCGACGTGTGCAACTGACATCTCAGCTTAAAAAAGCGAACGAAGAATTGATGGATGCGTCATCTGCAGAGACAGAACTCGCAATCGTGGAAGATGACCTGATTCGATTCGATGCGTTCAAAGCTCGTGAAACAATTCAACTGCGAACTTCCGAGCTGGCCGATGTTGAACAGCAGCTGAACAAAGATCACGAAGAACTGGGCAGCCTGAAACAGGAGATCAGATTGCTCGAATCCAGTCGCGATTCCCATGCAGAATTCTTTAACAAGGCCCGCGTAGCCTCGGAGATCTATCGTGCCTCTGAAGATTGGTTCGCACTTCAGATTGAACACGATGCCGTTGTGCAGATTCGCCGCCGCTTTGAACAGGAAAATATCTCCGGCACACTTGTGACGGCATCTGACTACATGCACCGCATGACATCCGGTCGGTACCATCGTATCTGGGCACCGCTGGGTGAAGACTTTCTGTGTATTGACGACGAATACGGTCAGACGTTTCGAGTTGAGCAGCTCAGTGGTGGCACACGGGAACAGTTGTTCCTTGCCATCAGATTTGCACTCGTGCGTGAGTTTGCGAAGCGCGGTGTGGAACTTCCACTCGTCATGGATGATTTGTTCGTCAATTTTGATCAGGAACGCACTGAAGCGGCGGCGGACTGTCTGCTGGAAGTCGCCCGCGAGGGTCAACAGGTTCTGTTCTTCACCTGCCATGAGCACATTGCAAAGTTGTTTCAGCAAAAGAAGATTGAACCGTTGTGGCTGCCAGGTCACAAGGTGGCTTACGATGCCATGAAGCCGGAACACGAGACTTCACACTCCGCAGACGCAGCTCGAATTTCAGGCGGCAGCATCGTCTCTGATTCGGACGAATTGCTCGACGATTCCTGGGACCAGCCTGAAAGCAGCGATTCCGTGGCGTAGTTCGCTCCATTCCTATCCTGCCGGATCAGTGCACGAATTGTCGATATTGCGCCGACCAGAAGTGGAGTGTAGCCGGATTCGTCAGAATTCGGTGTCATGCATAAAATCCTGACGGAGTTCGCAGTGCAACGAATTCGTGTACTTCTCCTGGGAGTGGCGTTCTTCGCTTATACGAATGAAAGACTCGTATTTGCAGCGCCACAACTATCCAACGAAGGACCAGTGGCGGCACAGGAAGTTCAAAGAATAGACAGCCTCAACGGGCGCAGAGTGGACAGTTGCCTTTATTGGCAACATGGCGACGCTTTCGTCTACATGAGTTTTCTGTATCAGGCATCTATTGCCCGAAAAGATGGTGACAAGTACCTGGTTCAAAAACTGGACGTTACTTCGCCCGGGTGGATTTGCGACTGCGGTGAGTCGTTGATCGTCGGCGTCGAACGGAATGGTACTTCGGATTATCTGTTCGCTCCTGCTAACGCCCGGATTCAGGTGTTTGACGATGAGTTGAAAGCCTCAAAGATAATTGAGATTCCGGACTCGAATGAGTCGATTGATTTTGTTTCATGTGTCCAAATCGCCCCAGAGTCCACCGTATTGTTTTGTGCAACCAGCAAACTCGAAAGAAAAGG
>JAYUVA010000398.1:0-12225 GCA_043754375.1 Candidatus Kuenenia sp.
CGGCAGACCAACACCCATCAGATAACGAACCTGATCGGACGGCATCAGTGGGGCCGTATGGCGCACGATCCGGACCATCGCGTCATGGCCTTCGCCAACCGATACGCCGCCGATTGCGTAACCAGGCAGATTGAGTGACGTGACCTGTCGTACGGCTTTTGATCGCAGGTCCAGTTCCATTCCGCCCTGAATAATCCCGAACAAATGCTGATGCTCCTGCATTGTCGCGGCAGCACAGCGCTTTAGCCAGCGGTAAGTGCGGTCAAGGGATTCGGACATGTATTTCGGCGGCATGCGATGATCGACGCATTCGTCAAATGCCATCACGATGTCCGCACCCAGTCGCCGCTGAATATCCATCGCGCTTTCGGGAGACAGCGTCATCGGAGTTGTGTCGCCGTCTTTCTTCCCGGATCGAAACTGAAAGCTGACCCCTTCTTCGGTGATCTCGCGATCCGGCAGGCTGAAGACCTGGAACCCGCCGGAATCTGTCAGGATCGTATGATTCCATCTCATCATCGAATGCAGACCACCCAGGCGTTCGACAATCTGAGTACGATCCAGAATTCCAAGGTGATAAGTGTTGGCCAGCACGACCTGAGCCCCCGTGGCGGCCACCTGGTCCGGCATCACGCATTTGACCGTCGCCTGCGTTCCCACCGGCATGAACGACGGCGTTTCCACAACACCATGCGCCGTCACAAACCTCCCACGTCGCGCGCGGGCACTTTGAGACAAAAGCTGAAAATGAAGGCCATCGCCTGGTGTCCAGGCTGGCATGGAACTGGTCATGGAGTCAACAATTCAAACGAATACGAAGTTCAGGCAACTCCACTGAAGGAGCAAATCAGGACGCTGTTCCGCCGCTGCTGGAAACGCACCGGGCCGCGTAGCGTAGTCAGCCAGAACGCTCGGGCGAAACAGTTTGGCACGGAATTGAATGATTTGAGGGATTGAGAATTGAAGTGCAGACATCACAACAAGAAAAGCCCGGCTCATCGGAGAGCCGGGCTTCAGGTCTGATTTGTCAATTCATCCAGTGAATCAGCGGCGACTGAGGCCGCTGCCCAGGAGGTAATTGATCTGGAACATATTGATCAGAACATTCCCGATTTCTTCCGTGATCGTGTATCGCAGAATGATCACATCGTTCGGTTTGATCAGAATTCGTTGCGATGGATCTTCCAGGGCTCTGTTCAGATCGACTCGCATCGCGATTGAGCTCCCACAAGGCAGTTCTCGCACGACGATGGCTTCTGAAGGCTGACAGGCTTGTTGACCTCCACCACCGCCACGATTGCCGCCGTTACCAATCGCACCGATACCTGTTCCGGAACTTCCCAGCGATCCTTTGGCCAGGGCAATAGCACCGATGATGTCCAGGTCTTTGTCCCGCGGCAGCGGATGCTCACCACCACCCAGCAAACCTGCTGTGATGAACGTCTCTTCATCGCGACTGCGGATGATGACGATGTCGCCTTCGTGCAGGATGATGTCTTCCTGGGTGAATGTCGGAGGATTTGCAGGATTGTATCGCAGCGGGATGCGAGTCACATACGGCGGGTCAGGGATCGGACGTTCGTCGCAGAAGCAAGGGTCAACGCACTGATCCTGACATTGCGAGTGGCACAGATCGTCAAGAATCGCATCGGCACTCATCCCGTCGTCATACATGCCACGATAGATCATCACTTCGTTCTTTGCATCCGTTCCCGGCATACCGCCGGTTTCGCTCAGAGCGTGCAACAGGTCATTCTCATAAGCTGGCAAGTCAACGACATGGCCTGTGCCGCGTTTGCTGACTCCATTCAGCCCTCCCCCTTCTTCACGAATCACCTGCACGCGAATTTTACGCTCGCGAATGAGCGTCACGATGATTTGTTCGTCACCTTCCTTGACGATAACACGAGGGTACGTGTAGGCGTTGCGAACAGCCTTTGTGGCATCGACCAGCGACATACCTTCCACCTTGATCGGATCAACGATCGGCAATGCCAGTGTTCCGTCTGCACGGACGGGGACCGGATATCCGATCGCCGGTGGCCGGTTTGCATCTTCCGGAAAATGAACCGGAGGCAGTTCCTCCTCGTTACCCAGGACGCCCTTGATATAAACACCAAGTACGTCGCCAGGCCCCAGAAGGTAGACATCCGGCGGATCCTGACGAAGTCTCAGCATGGAAATATCGATGAAATCGTTCTTCCGCTCAGCGGCAAGGATTTCTCCCGGCACACGTGAAACGGGGACGGAACTGATGGTGTTGCATCCCGTCAGGAATGAGCTGACCATCGCCAGTGCGACGAACGGCATTCCCACACCCGCTGATGCCGAAATCAGGGTTCGACACTGAACATCGGCGGCTAACAGACTCTTCGACATTTGAGCATCCTCCGTGAGCCTGAGTTGGCAGCTGAACAGCTGGTGTGCATCAGGTTCTGACGAACGGTTTTAAAAAAATGAGGACGATTGAATCTTCCGTTTTATTGTTCACTCAACCAACCGATTGAGGTAGCAGTTTACTTTTCTTCGTAGGGACGAGGAGCCAGTTCACTGGTGGCAGGATCCTGGTTTTCGATCAGCTGGCCATCCTGCAACAGGTCTCCGTCCTGCACAGGACCCGGCATTTCGAGCAACTCGTCCTGGCCAGGAACCGTCAGCTCGCCTGGTTCCGCAAAGCAGGCATTCGACGCCGGAATCTTTGAGTTCAGGAAATTCTGGCGTGCTGTGGATGAGATCGGGATTGTCTGCATGTTGCCATAGCCATCCTGCTGAGCGGCAAGTGCTCCGTGGGAGTATCCGTCGAACCACGCCTGAGTTTTGCACTGACCTTCAGGATTCTGGTAACATGGTTTCCAGTACAGACGAGGCGGCAGTGTTGGCTGACACCCCTTACCGCCAGCCAGAATATTTTCATATCCGGCTCGAAAGCCACTGGCAAAATCGCGTGGATAATCCAGTTCGTCGTAGCACCACGACCATGTTCCCCAGGCTTTCATAGCCAGCACATGGTTGCGGCACTCCATTTCTTTTTCAAGACACATGTCCGAAATCGAATTGCAGCCTGCCGCTGAAAACAGCATCAGGGCAAGGCCGGCAAGTGAAAGTTTCTTGATCATGTTGGTCAGTCTCCGTACTGTCTTCATCTGATCCGAATACCATCTGTGCAGAATTCTGCAGATTTCGAACTGGTGTCTCGCACACGCAGAGACATACTACTGTTCTGGTGTCAGGTTGAGTGTTGGAACGATCTGCATTGAGCCCGACTTCTGACGGGTCAGAGCAGATTGGGCGGCCTCACGCACATTCGGATCGGCATCAGCATCGGCCAGTTCCTGAAGTCGAGTGATCGTGCTGCTTTGCAGTGAAGCAAAGTTCCCCAGTGTAACCGCTGCGGTCGCTCGGACGTTCGGTTCTGCACTTCCGAGAAGTTCGTTCAAAGCAGCCAGACATAATAATTCCTGTTCCGTCCCGACAAAGTTTCCCAGCTGCGACGCAGCCTGAATCTGTATTTCGCTGCCGAAACCGGTACACAGGCAAATCAGGCAGTTCACCGTCTGCTGATCCGCCTCGTTACGTTCAATCTGTGAATCACAAAGCGCGATCAGTACCTCGGGGGCAGATTGAATCCCCTGCTGTTGAACCAATGCGTCGCGGACCCGTGTGTTCGTTGGATCGCAGTCACCCAGCAGCGTTGCGGCCAGTGCCTGTGTTTCGACTCCGTCTCCGCTGTTCATCGCTTCCAGCAGCATATCGATATGCTCGTCCGGCTGTTCCAAAGCAACCAGAATATCGTCGCTGTTAATTGCACCTCGGTGGCTGCTACGCCAGCCCTGGTTTCCACCGGACGTCAGCTCGATTCGTGTCGTTGCGACTGGCGCGCAAGCGGCAATCGGCACTGCGGGAATTGCCTCAGGCTCCGGCAGGATCATCGGAGACTGCTTCTGTGGCAACACGGCCGGATCCGGGGTTGCAGTGGCTGGGCGTGAATTCATGGACGACGTATAAGACGCTGCGTTCACGGTCTCGCGAACCTGTTTCATGCCGGACTGAGGAGGACTGACGATGTCAGCGAGGGCAATCGCGCTGGCAGTTCCGTCGGGACCGAACTGCTGTTCTTTCCGGCGTGCTGCAAGCTGCTGCAACAGATTGCGAATTTCCGTATCCTGCGGACGGTTCCTGAGCGCCTTGCGGTACATGACCTCAGCTTTGTCGTAACGTCCCTGATTTTCAAAGACGCGTCCGATTGCTGCCAGCCGATCGGCATCGCCGTAGTTCTCCCGATTCGCAGGGAGAGAATCGCTCACGACAGCAGTGATCGCTGAGCAACCAATGCCGGACGCTGAAAGGACGCTCCCCAGAAGCAGCACAAGCGGCTGACTGAATTTCATCTGAAACCCCCTTTCGATCTCACCTGGTTCCTTCCGGAAGCAGCGCTGGATCGAATTTCGCCCTACCAAATGAACCGTTGTGAAAGGGTTCGCTGTCAGCCACGACAACAACCCTGAATGGACCAGTTAACCGATCCGCCCGATACTGTCGCCAATCGCGTTACAATGGTCTTTACCCCACTTATTCATCGGATCGCTATCGTAGGCAACATTCGTGTTTTTCGGAGAATTCGCAGGACCGCCGCAATTGGACCGACTTACACAATTGTTGTGATCCGGGAAAAAAACAATTCAAGTCCATCACCAGTCGAATTCTGCCCCATTCATGCTCAAGATGTGAAAGCGGATTGAAGATTGAATTGCCAGACCACGCCCACGCAGAATTAATATGCTTACGATCATCGGACTCACATCGATCGCTGCCGCGCTGGGTGCCATCTGCCTGGCCGTTCGCATCCGGTCAATGGTCAGCGTCTGGACTGCCAGCCAGGCCTGGAACTGGATGATTATTGCGTTGCTGGCGGTACTGTTTCACGCAATTCTGTCATTACACGTGCTGCACGTAAGCGATGCGGTCACTTCAGCAGCCGCGTATTTTGCAACCACGATGCTGCTCACGCCGCTGGTCACAACACTGGGAGCCCGCCGTCCTGGTATTGCAGCATGGCATTGGTTTGTCGTGCTGCCGATGGTGGTGGTGCTGCAATGGCCTGCCGTCAGTCAGTGGTTCGGTAGTCATGGGCGAGCCCCGATAGAACTCAACGCGCCCGCGACGGTGGGCGTCGTCGTGGTGCTGCTGATGAGCGCCGGATCGCTGCTGGGGACGAGTTCCACCGGCGTTGTCCTGCTCCATTCGTCCGCGATCGTGATACTTCTTACTTCAGCGACCGGCAATCAAATGGCACAGTTTCCGGTCACGGCGATCGCGGCAATTCTCATGCTGACTGCGACGTGGATCGCCCGTAGGAACATTAATGGCCACTTGACTCGACTGCGCAATGCGAAGACGGTATCGCAACGAACACAGGCTGTTCGCGACTTGTTCAGCAGCCTTTATGGTTTCGCATGGACGCGCCGCGTGCAGGATCGTATCAATCAGTTCGCTCCACGCGAAAAATGGTCTGTGCGGCTGACTGCCACTGGCTTCAAACGTCTCGACCGCGACACGCCGACGGACGACGAACTTCAGCGACCACTGGAGGCATTGATCTGGGTGTTGACACGCTTCGCGGACGAGAGTTGGCTGCAACAGGTCCTGAACCCGCAAAATCAGGACGACCTGACGAATCCGTATCATCCAACCGTTCCGACCAGCTGATTCCTGTGGCCTTAAAGGCAGGCTTTCCGCAACGGGACGCACATATCAACGCTGCCCGATCGATGAGGATGTTGCATCTTTACCACAACCGATGAGTTCCCCTGCGCGCTGACGCTACGTTCGGACGTCCGACATTCAGTTCTGGCATCACCAACCATGAATGATTCCACAGCCCACTGCGAAATGCAGCAGCACTCACGCATGCATCCCGCTGTCATCAGTGCATACGCTGTCGGCGTGAATTGGTCCTGCGGCATGAGTCATCGCCGCCAGACGAGCTTGTGCATGCTGCGCGACGCAGTCCGCAGGAGGCAATCCGCGTGAAAGGGCTGATTTTCACCTGGCTGCTGACAGCCATCGGCGTCTCGACGTCCTGCATCAATCCGTACAACGGGTTTCTGGTTTATGTCGCCCTCGCAATTCTGCGCCCGGACAGCCTGTGGAGCAGCCATATTGCCGAGGGCCGATTCAGCTTTTATGTCGCGGCCGCCATGCTGTTCAACTGGTTGGTCCGTTGCTGCGGCAATTGGAATTTGGGTCCTTCGCGGCGCATCGCACTGTTATTTGTAGGTTACTGGCTGTGGAGTGTTTTTCTGTCGTTCCGCGCAGACAGTCCACCGCATGCGTGGTTTTTCGTTGAGCAACAGGCAAAAATTCTGTTGCCATTTCTGGTCGGAATCACCACCGTGCGCACCGCTGCTGACCTGCGTAGACTCGCATGGGTCATCGTCGTTTGTCAGGGATACGTCGCCTTCGAACTCAACCGCTGGTACTTCAGCGGATTCAATTATCTGTGGGAAATCGGTTTCGCAGGTCTCGACAATAACTCAATGGCGATAGGCCTGGTGACCGCGCTGGGAGTCGCATTTTTCCTGTTCTTCTACGAAACCAGCCACACACGCCGCATCATCATCACCGCCTGCGCCGCATTCATTGGTCACGCGATTCTGTTCTCATTTTCCCGCGGTGCCATGCTGGCAACAGTCATCTTTGCCATCGTCTCGTTCTTCATCATTCACAAGACCACACTGCACTACACGGTTTTCAGTGGCGGATTGCTGATGGCTGTGCTGCTGGCCGGGCCGCAGGTGCGCGAACGATTCTTCGAAAGTTTTGCACAGGAGAACGGCGTCCGGGAAGCGTCCGCCCAAAGCCGACTCGATCTGTGGCGCGACTGCGCCACATTGCTGGCCCGGGATCCGATCATGGGCTGCGGTCCGGACCACTGGCCGCTGCACGCGCACGAATTCGGCTGGCCGGCAGGCAAAGAAGCACACAGCCTGTGGGTTCAGACGGCGGTAGAACTTGGCATCCCCGGCATCCTGATGTACATGGGATTCTTCCTGACCGCAATCTGGCGCAGCTGGCGGTTGTTACAACGTACCAAAAATGATCCCGATGCCTGGTTCGCGGACTCGGCGCGAATGACGATTGCTTCACTGGCAGGATTCATGGTGGCAGCACAATTCGTGAGTCTCGAAGCGCTGGAGATTCCCTATTACGTGGTGCTGCTGGGCGCGGGTTCAATGACCATCCAGCATCGCTTGTCGCGGGTGTCATCTGCGGAAACGACGGACGACTCTGAACTGCTGCAGGATCGACGGGCTCAAACGGCCGACTGGCGCGACGCTGTCGACCGTCGGCCGCAGCAGCTCGACAGTGTTGAATGTCCACTTGTGATGAACTAAGGCCTGAATGTTGCAAAAAAGCAACATCGCTGCCCAAACCGTTCAGATGTTGCATTTGCGGGACACGGACTCCACGATTCCTTCCGCGCTGCAGCAGGTTGTGACCTAGCCTTTCACAGGATGGACACTTTGCTCCGTCCCTTCACTCAAAGGCAGAAGCGTCCCATGTGTGGCATTGCAGGTGTTCTCTATGCCGATCCCGGTCGATCGGTCAGCCTGTCAGTGCTGACGGAGATGGGGCAGGCGATTGCGCACCGAGGCCCGGATGGGGAAGGCACGTTCCGATCCGGACCAGTGGGCCTTGTGCATCGTCGTCTGGCCATTATCGATCCTGAAGGCGGACGACAGCCGCTCTCCAACGAAGACGAATCCATCCACGTCGTGTTCAACGGCGAAATCTACAATTATCAGGAACTGCGGCGAAAACTGAAAGCACGCGGTCATGCCTTTCGCACAAACTCCGACACCGAAGTGCTCGTTCATCTGTACGAAGAACACGGCCCGGAACTCTGCACACACCTGCGGGGCATGTTTGCGTTTGCCATCTGGGACGCCCGTCGCCACGAATTGTTGCTGGCGCGCGATCATCTGGGCCAGAAACCCTTTTTCATTTATCGCGATAACGAAAAACTGGTCTTTGGTTCCGAACTGAAAGCAGTGCTCGCACATCCGAACATCGATCGATCCATCGATCCGGCTGCCATTGAAGATTATCTCACGTTTGGTTTCATCCCCGGCCAACGCAGCATCTTTGGCCGTGTCTCCAAACTGCCGGCTGCGCATCGGCTGCAGATTTCGCTCACAGAATTTCGGGCATCGCCGACACGATACTGGCAACTGTCGTTTGATCACGAAGACCGAACGACGGTTGACGACTGGAAGCAGCGAATCGACGCGGCACTTCGCGAAAGCGTGGACGCACATCTCGTTGCGGATGTTCCGGTCGGTGCGTTCCTGAGCGGCGGACTGGACAGCAGTTCGATCGTCGCCCTGATGGCAGAACGACAGTCCGATCCTGTCAGAACATTTTCGATCGGTTTCCGGGAAGAAGAATTCAGCGAACTGCCGTTTGCGCGCGAAGTTGCACGGCACTTCGGATGTCACCACACAGAAGAAATCGTCACTCCGGAAGCTGCCCGCGATCTGGATGACCTGGTTTATCTGTACGACGAACCATTCGCCGATGCGTCCGCCCTGCCCACGATGGCCGTGTCGCGACTGGCGGCGCAGCATGTCAAAGTCGTGCTTTCCGGCGATGGCGGCGACGAGATGTTCGGCGGTTACTCGCGCTACACTCACGATCTGCACGAAGCAAAGCTTCGCAACTGCATCCCCGCGATGATTCGCTCGCTGGTGCTGAAGCCTATGGCCGCAATCTGGCCAAAGGCTGACTGGCTGCCGCGTCCATTGCGGCTGAAAACACTGCTGCAGAACCTGTCAGGTAATCCGGCGGAAGCGTATGCAAATACAGTTTCCACCTGTCGGCAGGCTATGAGACGACGTTTGCTCAACCGCGACTTTGCAACCTCGCTCAATGGCCATCATCCCGAACACGCAATCATCGCGGCGTTTCAACACGGGCATCGGGACGCCCTCAGCGGCATGTTGGCTGCAGATACCAGTGTGTTGCTGCCGGACGATTTCCTGACCAAGGTCGATCGAGCCAGCATGGGGTTTGGACTGGAAGTTCGTCCCCCGTTCATCGACTGGAAACTGATGGAGCTTGCCGCTTCGATGCCGTCAGAATTTAAGATCCGCAATGGTTCCAGGAAATGGATACTCAAGCAACTGTTCGAATCCCGATTGCCAATGGATCTTGTCAATCGTCGCAAGCAAGGTTTTGAAATGCCGATTGATCAGTGGCTCCGAGGCCCATTGAGCGACCAGGTACGCACACACGTCCTGAATCCAAACGGCACCATCGCTCAGTTTATCAACGTCGCAAAGGCTCGTCAGCTATTTGAATCCCATTGCAATGGTATCGGACGCCACGGTCAGCTGATCTGGAGCTTGCTCATCCTCGCCCGCTGGCTCGATGCGTGGGGCACAATTTCGTCCCGTTCTTCATTGAAGCCCGTGTGCAAAACTACAGTCAACTGAAATGCCCCTGAATCCCTCAGCCACCGCCTCCCGCGACGCCCAGCTATCGGTCACGATCCCGACCATGCTGCGGTCCCGATCCACGACTGCGCAACAGGTGCCTGTCGTCGCCGGCTTGTGCGTTCCTAAGGGCCGTCTCACTGAAGTTGCCAGCGGCCATGTTTCAGGTTTTGATGCCACCGTCTCCGCCCAGTTCGAAGTACTCAACCGCTGGAACGACGGCAGCGTTCGCTGGATGCTGGCCAGTTTCGTTGCACCGGAAGTCAGCAGCGCAGGTCAGGAATTGCGTGTTGTCGCCGCCCGACGGAATCATTCTCCGGAATTCCCTGCGTCTGACAACCTGACAACGGTCAAGTGCATTCACGGTGAGATAAGCATCACTACGCGCGATTTGACCGGTGATCCGCCAATCCAGCGGACAATTCGTCTTTCGCCTGTTCTCCGCGACACCAGCGGTCGAAATCTGCTGTTCCATCTCGACAGCATTCGCGAAGAGGTTGCCGGCCCGATTCGACAGATCTATCTCGTGACCGCCCGAATTCAATCGGCGCCTTTTGTCACACTGCAGCTGCGACTGACGCACTGGGCATCGACCGGACGATTGCATGTCGAAACTCGCATCCGCAATACGCGCCGCGCCAGACATGCTGGCGGACTCTGGGATCTTGGCGATGAAGGATCATTCTTGTTTCGCAGCCTGGAAGTTGTCGTCCGCAGTGACGAAGTCCCGGCCACCGCGATGACTCACTGGAAGGCGGAGCGAGATCACTCAAGCCGTTCAACGTCATCCGAAATCATCCTGCGACAATTTGGCAGTGGTGGTGCGAACTGGAACAGCGCAAACCACATCACCGCGTCGGGACAAACGGATGTGCCGGCGCGTGGCTACGAATTGATGACCGATTCGCAGACGACTGCCGGAACTCGCGCCGAGCCGACGATGCTGGTCGAGGGCGATTTATCTTACCTCGCCGTCGCGGTGCCGGAATTCTGGCAACAGTTCCCGGGCAGCATCGCGGCGGTTGCGGGAACACTGGACATCGGTTTGTTCCCTG
The DNA here is from genome assembly GCA_043754375.1 of Candidatus Kuenenia sp. Taxonomy (GTDB): domain Bacteria; phylum Planctomycetota; class Planctomycetia; order Planctomycetales; family Planctomycetaceae; genus SXXK01. The sequence continues at coordinate 10,550 of JAYUVA010000398.1, forward strand.
CCTTGTCATCAATGACTCACGAACTTCAGGGTGGTGAACAAAAGACCCAGTCGTTCTGGCTGTCCGTCGGTTCCGGTATCGGCAACGTCAACGATCTGGACTGGGTCCACGATATGCCGCGCTTGCTGCAATCTGCGGTATCAATCGCGGAGACAAACGTCCTCCCGTGGTTTTGTGCTTCTCCCCGGGTGGAACCAGCGGCTACTCAATTTGCTGAATACCTGCATGACGCCACATCCGGCAACTTCAGCCTTGACGCCCGCCGCGCGTCGATCGACGAATATGGCTGGCGAAATTTCGGCGACGTCCCGGCAGATCACGAACAGACGCATTACACCGGCTCAAATACGATCGTCTCGCACTACAACAATCAGTTCGACATGATCTATGGCGGCATCCTGCAACTGGTATCAACGGGCGATCTCAAGTGGTTCGACCTGCTCGATCCACTGGCGCGGCATGTGATGGATATCGATATCTATCACACCAGCGAAGATCGAGCGGCGTTCAATGGAGGTCTGTTCTGGCACACGGATCACTACGTGGATGCTCGTTCGAGTACCCATCGCACGTATTCACGCCACAATCAACAACCTGGCCAATCCTACGGCGGTGGTCCGAGCTGCGAACACAACTATACCACCGGGTTGCTGCACTATCACTTTCTCACTGGAAGCCCCGAAGCACGTGAATCCGTGTTGTCACTGGCCGACTGGGTGATCCGGATGGACGATGGTCGCAACACAATCTTCGGGCTGCTCGACAGCGGACCAACCGGTGCCGCATCCGCAACTGTGTTCGAAGACTTTCACGGACCCGGGCGCGGTGCAGGGAATTCAATCAATGCGTTGTTGGATGCGTGGCTGCTGACAAATGCTGATCGCTGTCTGAACAAGCTGGAAGACCTCATTCGCCGCTGCGTGCATCCATCACAGAATCCTGGCGACCTGCATCTGCTCGACGCGGAAGGCCACTGGTCGTATACCGTATTTTTGAATTCTCTGGGCCGTTACCTGCTCGCCAAACACGACGCGGAACAGTTCGATGCCATGTATTCGTACAGCCACGACGTCATGAAAACCTACGGTCGCTGGATGGCCGCAAACGAACATCGCACGCTGGATCGGCCCGAAGAATTACAGTATCCGACCGAAGCCTGGGCCGCTCAGGATTTTCGCAAGGCCAACGTGCTGCGAATCGCTGCGTCGTGTGAAGATGATGTCACTCACGCCGCTGCAATGAACACCAAAGCCAACGAAATCATCGACGCGGCATGGAACGACATAGCCGCGTTCGGAAATGCACGCCTGACAGCTCGCTGTCTGTCGATCCTGATGACGGAAGGCCATCGCGACGTGTTTCACCGCACCTGCGCGCCGACGCTGGTTCCCGCATGTCAGGCACAGTACGACGTCGGCCCATGGTCGATGTTTGTACCGCAGAAGCGTCGGATCAGGAAACTGATCACGTCGCCTCGGCGATTAATCATCGCCGGCATTCGGGCGCTTCATCCCGGTCATTTGGTGACTGTATGGAAGGCGCTGCGGAGGTATTATCTTTAAGCGGCACGGCGCTAGCGGTCTGTTGATTTAATCGTTTAACCCTGAGCCGCAGGCGACGGCGTGTGCAGAAACCGTCGCCTGCGGCTCAGGGTTAAACAAGACGGCGTACTTTGC
>JAYUVA010000399.1:0-5552 GCA_043754375.1 Candidatus Kuenenia sp.
CTGTTAATCCGGAGAAAGCAGCAATACAATAACGATCAGGCAGAAATTGACGGATAACGAGTGCTGCAGTAATGAATTCCGCTACGACTCAGGCAGAAACGTTCCTGCCGCGAAATAGGGTTCGGCCTCGGTGACTGGCAAATCGCAAAGGAGCCGTCACGCTCCGCCGTGAAGAGCCTTGAATTGGGCCACATGGATGAAGCCCCCGCGTTGATTGTCCTTCAGTCCCATGCCACGAGGCTGATCGCGGAATTCTGTCTCGGCAGATGGATGTCGATCGACAAATGCTCATCACGGCGGAGCGTGATGGCTACTTTGGGTTGCGGGCGAAGCCCGCGCTGGGTGATCCGTGGTCAAAATGCGGCTGCAGCGACGATAGGTCCGCCGCCGGATTTCTTTGTGTCACGCGACGCTTCGGGTTCATGTTAATTTTGGCCATTTGCGGTAGACTCGCTGTATCACAAATCGCAATCTCCCCTAATCCAGAAGGTTTTCGTGTCCTACTCCGCGAGAGGTAGCTAATCTGTTGAGTATCGAACAGACCTTGGCTTTCCGCCAGATAGTGCATTGTCTGGCTCTAAAATACATGAGCGCAAAGGCGCTAGCGGGATAGTGATTTAGTATGCACAGTCAGCAATTTTGTTTAACCCGGAGGCGACGGCGTCACCGGAAGCCGTCGCCCAATGGTACTTGATAACGATGAAATCAACAGACCGCTAAATCAACAGACCGCTAACTACGGGTAATTCGCCTCTGCTAGCGCCTTGCCGCTGACAAAAACAGCGGTCTTCAGACAGACTCCTGGGCACTCTCACCGAAAAATCTATCACCGCACCTCTCCATCGGGGCCGCGTGGCACTTCCTTCTGATTCAAGATTCTTATGGCACCGTTCCAAAGCAAGTCCCTGCCGCCCTCAATGCATATCGCCCTGCTTCTGATCGTGGCCACTGCCGTCTGGGCCTACTGGCCAGGCTTGATCGGTCTGCTCGAAACGTGGCAGTCGGATCCCGATTACAACCATGGATTTCTGGTCGTGCCGATTGCGGTCTGGTTGCTGTGGCAGCGCCGTGACCGTCTGGCGTCCCTGGACATCAGACCATCCTGGTGGGGTTTGGCACTGATTGCTGCTGCCGGCATCGTTCGCTCGCTGGGTGCCGAATTCTTCATTGAACAGCTCGACCCCTATTCCATTCCAATCTGGATTGCCGGCGTCGTCCTGCTGTTCGGTGGCTGGCAACTGCTGAAATGGTCGGCCGGATCCATTGCCTTCCTTTGGTTCATGACTCCCATCCCGGCTTCAATGATTGTGGGCGTAAGTCTGCCGCTGCAAAAAATCTCGGCGGTCATCTCGACATGGACGCTGCACTTGTTTGCTCAGCCAGCCGTTCGTCAGGGCACTACGATCAGCCTCGGCGAACAAATCATGGACGTGGAACGCGCCTGCAGCGGGCTGCGGATCTGTTACGGAATCCTGGCCGTTGCAGTAGCCTATGTGCTGTTGATGCGTCCCAAACTACTCCGTGCCATAGTGCTGATTGCTGCGGCAATCCCTGTCGCCATTCTGGCCAATTCGGCACGAGTCACCGGCACGGGGTTGTTGTTCCTCGTCGTGTCAGGCGAAAAGGCGCATCAGTACGCTCACGATTTTGCGGGCATCATGATGCTGCCGCTGGCGGTCGCCCTGTTGTGGCTGGTCCACAGAACGTTGGAAAAGGTGATCGCGGCGTTCGAGCGGTCCACAATGGTCGGCGGCATGCTGCTGCTCAAGGGTGGCGTGGCAATCGCTGTGCTGGCGACGGGACTCGTCTTGTGGCAGCGGACTCAGGCTGATGCCGCGGTCGGCACCCTCCTCGAAATTGCAAAACGCTATGAGACGGATGGCGCAAAATATCAAACTGAAGACAAAGTCCAGGAAGCCGCGCGGGCATGGAGCATGGCCGCCAATTTTCTGGACCGCTATTGCCGCGTGCGTCCCGATGATGCAGCAGCAGCCAACAGACTGGCTGTTGCCGCAGAGCGGATTGCCTTCCGCCCTGCCGGAATGGTCCGTGCCTCCCGATTGTACAAGCAGGCATGGAGGCTGGACCCTGAAAACAACGAACTGGGTTTCAAAGAGACACGTCTGGCCCTGGCCGGTGAAGACTTCCCGATGGCGGTAGCGGGGGCAGAAAAATTGCTGCAGCAAACAGACCCCGTGAAACCGGAACATTTGCAGGCTTTTCAGCTCAAGGTATTGGCTCAGATTCAGGATGCCGATCGGCAGGATTCAGACACGACATGGACTCAAGTCACGGAAACTCTGAAACAAGGTATCACCGATGGACTTGACCCGGTGTCCTGTTCCTACCAGCTGGCGGTCATCTATCGGCAACGTCCGGTTGATTCGATCGAAGCACGACAGCGAACGACTGCGGCCGAGCAGGTCTTTGCGGAGTTGCTGACAAACCGGGCCGAGGATCCGCTCGCTTGGTTTGCCCGCTACACATTTCACCGCATCTTTCTGGCTCCCGAGGTCGTTCCCGACGCAGCGCCGCCAGCAAACCCGGATCCGGTCACCGATCCAGTCACCGATCCGATCGTGGAAGCGAGTAGCGATGCAGCCGCTGACACAAACACCGTGCTTGCCGACATGATGACGCAAAACGCGGATGCGGATCTGGATCGCGCGATCGAGTTGGCGACGAAAAATCCGGCCGCAGAAACGCACCCGATCTGGCTGGCGGCTGGGGAACGTGAGCTCGCAAACAAGCGATATGATTCAGGGCAACCGTATTTCGAAAACGCCGTCAAGGCGAATCCAAAACACTTCCGCGCGTACCTGCAGTTAGCGCGTCTGGCGACCGGCCTTGAGGGTGAAGTGAACCCCGGCACGGACGTCACTCCGGAACAACGCAAGGCGGCCATCGGAATTCTGAAACAAGGGCTATCGTATGACGAACTGAAGACCGAACTCCTGCTGCGGGTAGAGCTGGTCAGGCAGCAGTTGCAGTCGTTGGACGAGGAGCAGGTTGCCGAAGCCAATCAGCAGATTCGCGAACTCAAGAGTGAGTTTCGTAAACTGCCCTCGGAACTGGGAGTGCCTTTGCAACTGAACCTGGCTCTGGTGCAATCGCAGATCTATGCCGATGCGGACAATTCGGCGAAAGCTTCACAACTGCTGGAGTCCGTCCTGACGTCCGACGAAGTCAAAGCATTGCCAGCAGGCAGTGGCCTGTTGAGCGGTGCGTGGCTGACGCTGGGAAACTATTACGAACGGCAGGGATTGACGGACCAGGCCAACGCCTGTTTCAAACAGGCCACAGATCTCGAGCCAACGTCCATCCAGACGGCCATGTATCAGGCATTCAGTGCGGAGCGGTCAAACAATATCTCGGCGGCGGCTGATCTGTACGAAGATGTGGCGTTGCGAGCCAGAAACCGCCCGGAACCCTGGCTGGCACTGGCTCGCAATGAACTGCGTCAACAACTTGCGAGGGGAACATCACAGCGGGATTTCTCTCGGTTTGCCAAGGCGATGGCCGAGGCCAAAGCGGTGGATGCCCGGCTGGAAGAAACGGCTGTCCTGGACGCAGAGTACCTGATGGCGCAGGGCAACATGCCGGAAGCTCTGAGGAAGCTGGAAGACGCCGCATTGAAAAACCCGAAATCCTCAGATCTCTGGCGCAGTCTCGCCATCCTGCGGCAGGCCAACGGCGATGCAGCCGGTACACAGGTCGCGCTGACACGCTATCAGGAAACTGCTGATAATCCGTTGCAGGCGACATTGGTCCAGGCGGATTTGCTGGTGCGCGCGCAGGATTGGGACAAAGCTCGTCAGGTCCTGACCGAAGCGCTGCAGACCACCACCGATCTGACCGATCAGCGCCAGCTGCACGGACAACTGGTGCAGATTGAGCTGCTCAACGACAACGCCGACACCGCCCAGCAACTGCTCGAACAATTCGCCCGGCAGCATCCCGAAGACATCCCGGCGCAGATGCAGTTGGCGGACTTTTATTGGGGACGACAAAAGTTGGACCTGATGGAACAGTCCGAGAAAACTGTGGAAAAACTGGAAGGTGAAAACGGCGTCTTCTGGAAGGAACTTCGCGCTCGCCGGTTGATTGAGCTGGCCCGCCAGACGATCGACCCCAAAGCCAGCGCACCGTTCCTGGCCGAAGCAAAAATTCTTGTCGCTGCGCTGGAGCCATTGAAGATCAATCGCCCGAATACGCAGGTCCTGTTAGGACGGCTGGCTCTGCGAGAGCAACAATTTCCTGAGGCCGCCACGTACTTTGAAACGGCATGGAAGGAAGGGAAAACGACTGTCTCCCTGGGAACCGAACTGGTGTACGCATTGCAAGCGTCAGGGAACACGGCGCGCGTCGAGTTCTATCTGGAACAGATGCAGAACTTTCTCACTGCGTCACCGCAGTTGTATGACCTGGCTCTCGGTTCCCGGTCCAGGATCGTTTTTGGAGACCCGGACCGGGCCAACCAGATAGCGAGTGGCTGGGTGGAATCCGTCGGTGACGCCGACAGCCATGTGCGCCTCGCTCGGACGTTGATGTTAAAGAAAGTGCAAACCGAACCCGAACGATCACTGCAACTTCAACAGGTTGAGGTGGCCTATCGCAAAGCCATTGAACTGGATCCGAAGAACCCCCAATCGTGGGGTGAGTTTCTGCGTTTTGTGTACCGCGATCTGAATGATCCACCCCGGATGATGCTGGAACTGAACACATTCATCCAGAATTCGGCCGCATCAGAGCTTGATCGTAATTTTGCTGCGGCTCAACTGCTTTCGGAGCTGGCCCTGCTGCAACCGGCCGCTCGATTCTGGAACACAACCCTTGAGCTCGCATTGCAGAGCGATGAGAACGAGACTCGGCAGCGCGTGCTGACGCTGGCCGCTGCGTTCTTCGCGCGCACTGATGAGGTGCGAGCGATCGATCTGGCACGTCAGGCGCTCGCTCCGAATGCGACGGATGCTCTGAGGGCGTCGGACGCCGCGAATCTAAGGCTGCTGACTGCATTGCTGAGTGATGCCAATACTGCTTCGTCGCTCAAAGAGGCGTCTTCCCTGCTGGATTCACTGAAGCAGGCCAGCAAACCATTGACAGACCCCGACAAACGTATCACCGCCTCGGTCCTGTATCGCCGCGCTAAGCTCGTGCCTCCCGAGCCGACCGCAGCCGATGACTTGCTGCAGGCGGCGCAACTGCTGAATTCTATGTCGCAGCCCAGTGAAGCCGACGGAGTCCAACAGGCACGCATCATCGCAGCTCAGGGCGATCAGCGGGCCGCATTATTGGCGTTGAGCGAGCAGGCTCGGCGAACCGGTGCCAGCGCCGCCGCCATTCGGGCGTTTGTCGAATACTGGCAGGACAACTTTGCCGTCAAGGACGAACTGAAGGACACTCTGACAGATCGAGTGCAACAGGCGCTCCAAACACTGGAAACGACCGCAGGCGCGGAGATCGTTTCTCTGGATTTGAGACTTCGAGCCCCCGGTCTGACCAGCGACGAGAAGTATGACACCCTGCGGCAGTTCGTCACACGGATAGCGGCT
>JAYUVA010000400.1:0-7465 GCA_043754375.1 Candidatus Kuenenia sp.
ATCCGCAGCCATGTGTGTTGGCTGAGCGGTTCGTCACGCTGCAGAATTTCGCTGAAGTCTTCGATGGATTTCGTCATGAATCTGATATGTCCTGCCTGCTCCCATTGTGATAACAACGTCGCCTGGTCGCCCGGAATGGTCTAATCTTCCCCGTACCTGGTCAAGATTCGTCATCAGGAAAGCTCGGCCTCCCGATTCAGAGATACTTCGGACCAGAGTTCCCGAAACGCGGCTGCAGTGAGCGATTGAAGCCGTTTCTCGCGCGGGAAGTACAGGAAGGATAAGGCATTCGTCGGCAAGTGAAAGTGCAGACCGGAAATCTTCGAAGAGTGCCGATACACGCGACAACTGATGAGGCTCAAAAACAGCGATCAGACGGCGGTTCTGGAAGACAGTGCGTGCGGTTTCGAGAGTCGAGCGGATTGCGGTCGGATGGTGAGCATAGTCGTCGATCCAGTCGATACCGAATAACTGCCCGCGATGTTCGAATCGCCGTTGAATTCCGGAGAATGCCGCAATGCCGTGGATGGCCGTATCTGCAGAGACACCGGTCGCAACGGCCGCCGCAATCGCAGCAAGCGCGTTCTGTTGATTGTGAAGTCCGGGGACCTGAAGCTGCACCAGCCCGACATCATGCGTTCGGTTGCGGAGCAGAAACGATTGCCGCTGACTGTTGCCAGGAATTCCGGCTGATCCTGATGCACAGGGCACGGCATTCCAGTCCGCATCGCCATGCAACGAAAATGAAATCGTCCGTCGTCTGCAGGTGGCTGCGATCGACGCGGAACGCAGGCAGTCGTGGTTGAAAATCAGAGTCCCATCGGGCGGAAGTCGCGCGACAAAATCGCAGAAGGCCTGATCACAGTCGGCCTGTGATGAAAAACAATCGAAGTGATCCGATTCGATTCCGGTCAGGACAACTGTTTTTGGCGACAGACGCAGGAACGACTGTCGGTATTCGCAACTTTCGACGACAGCCACCGCACCAGAAGAAAGAATTCCGGAGCGACGTTGATTTCTCATCACGCCACCAAGATACGCCGACGGACGACAGCCCGCTTGCTGCAGGATGCACCAGGTCATTCCGCTGGTGGTCGTCTTGCCATGTGTCCCGGCTACGCAGGTCTGATTGTGGGATTCAAGTAACAGGCTCAGCGCCTGCGGAAGTGACATAGGATTCAGACCCAGCGATCGGCAGCGCTGCAGCAACGGGCAGGATGCCGGTACAGCCATTGAATAGACGACGCACCCAATCGCATTTGCGAAAATCTGTTCTGTGTCATCCGGATGAAACAGTCGAACGGTATGAGGATTAGTCCGTGACGGCGGACCACACTCACCGGTTGTCAGTTCGTGGTCGGTGCCTACGACAGATTCGTCAGCGTCGAGCAGCATCTCGGCCAAAGCCCGCATCCCGGCACCTAATGCTCCAATCAGAAGCCAGGGACTTTTTCTGTGCGAGGCCTGACTACTGATCAACCGTCCATTATTTTCCTTGGGCATGTCTTTTTTCACAGCGGCCATCCTGGCAATCATTCCGGGTGTCATTTTTGTGACTTGCCTCTTAAACAAGTGGGAAAGGTACTCCTTCCGTGCGTTTTTTGACAGAGCGAGACACGCGGAAAAGGGGCGAATCGAGGGGCAACAGAGAAACCGAGTGGCCGGAACTTCATCATTTGCTGATTTTGCAGGGCCTGACGCGGGAGCGAAGTGACAATCGTGCTGAAAAATGTATTCTTTAACGATCAATCGATATTGCATTTTTGCGAATCGACATAATCCATTCACTTTCATTTCCTTAAATTCGCGACCCGGAAAATGAGCGGCCCCGTATTTGAAAATGATAAAGAATCCGGACCAGCCCCTGACGCTGTTTCCTCGGAACGCGCTGCGTACCTTGCCGAACGAGTTTACCTTGTCGATGATGATCTCGCCGTGCTCAAAGTCATCGATACGATGCTCCGTCTATCCGGGTACGAAGTTCGAGCTTACAGTTCTCCGTCAGAGTTTCTTGAAGATTCTGAACAGTTGCCGTCCGGAGTCGTCGTGACGGATCAGGTGATGAATCAGGTTCAGGGTATTGAGGTTCAGCGTCGTCTGTCGGCTCGCCCCAATCACTTCAAGGTAATTCTCATCACGGCATTTTCGACGACCAGTCTGGCCGTGGCAGCCATGAAAAATGGTGCTGTCACCGTCCTTGACAAACCGTTTGACCGCGCAGAATTGCTCGCCGCCGTAAAAGAGGCGTTTCGTCAATTGAAACACTCGGATTCGTTCGACGAAGTTTTGCCGCCCGTTCTTACCCCGGGAGAATCATATCTGGATCGATTGTCACTCCGGGAGCGCGATGTCATCATGCTGATCTACAAAGGATGTACGAACAAGTCGGCCGGAATTCAACTGGGGATCAGCTTCAAAACGGTGGAAAAACATCGAAGCAGCGCGATGAAGAAGCTGGAGGTTTCATCAATGGCCAGTCTTGTCCGCCTGCTGGATCGGGATCTGGGACGTAAATGAGCGATCTGGTCGAGGTTTTGCAGGAAGTTTGCTTTCCAGGCAGGAATGGTTTTCCCTTTGTCCGACAAGTGGTAGTCTGGTAAGCCGACAGAGCCTGAATTTTTCATGGCGAACTGTACGCTCGCCCGAGGCAACAGGCCATGTTGTCTCATTCCGGCGAACATGATTCATGGGATTCGGTTTGGCAGAGCCACAAAGATGCAGGTTCCGGTCGCAGCTCAAAACTTTCTGGAATTGCTCGAAAAGAGCGAGCTGCTCACACGATCGCAGATCAATAAAGTGCGCGACAGACTCAAGATTCCAAACACGGCTACGGCTGCTGAGACGGCAAAGCTACTGGTTCGAGGACATGTGCTGACGCCTTTCCAGGCCGAGCGCCTGCTTGAAGGACGTTATCGAGGCCTGGTGATTGACGGCTATCGTATTCGCGAAGTGCTGGGCTTTGGGGGAATGGGCTGTGTTTTTATCGCCGAAGATCCGAAAGAGGATCGCAAAGTCGCGATTAAGGTACTGTCTTCGGAGCATGCCCTGGATGCCGGAATGCTGGCCAGAATGAAACTGGAAGCGATCGCTGGAATGCGACTCAATCATCCGAACATCATTCGCACATATCGCATGGACACAACCGGTGCCGTCCATTTTCTGGTGATGGAGCTTTTTCGTGGCATCAGTCTGCATGAACTTGTCGCGCTGTACGGAGCCATCAACTGGCAAATGGTCTGCGACATCGCGTTGCAGGCAGCGGAAGCACTGAAGGCCGCACACGCGATGGGGATTATTCATCGCGACATCAAGCCGGCAAACTTTCTGATTGATCACGACGGCGTGACGCGAATTCTGGACTTCGGCCTGGCGATGATGAACGACGTCCCGGAAGAAGAGTTTTCACTATCGATGGTATTTGGCCACGACTGCCTGGGAACACCTGATTATATTGCTCCTGAACAATCACTGGACAGTCGCCGTGTCGATGCACGAGCTGACATTTACAGTCTTGGTGCAACCCTGTACGTAGCACTGACCGCGCATGTACCGTTTCCGGAAAAGTCCAACAAAGCGAAGCTCGAAGCGCATCGATCGAAACGACCGAAGAACGTTTGCCAGGTTCGCTCGGAGATCCCCGCAGAAATCGGGGCCATCATTGCGAAGATGATGGAAAAAGATCCGGCAAAGCGTTATCAGTCAGCAGACGAACTTGCGGCTGCTGTCAGGCCGCACGCACAGCGCAGGAAGGTTCAGTTTGATTTTCGCGAATTGGTGACATTGAGGGCAAAACAGGCCAAGGCGAAAGTCGAACTGTCAGGGAAAAAATCGTCGGGGCAACGATCATCCATCACATCGGCGTCGGGCTGGCTCAAAGAAGGTAGTCATCAGTTTGCAGATGGCACAAGCGGCTTCAGCCAAGCGGAAACCCCTGCCATTCGGCAGCCGGAACCTGACCGGATCCGATCTGAATCCGTGCGTTCGGCGACACCGGCGCATTCGCGGCCGACCGCATTCAAGGGCTCGGCACCGGCGGGCTGGCGACTTCAGATTCTGGGCACTCGGCGCCAGGTTGCACTGATGAAGGCCCGAACGTCGATCGGTTCTGCACACGGTGCCGACGTGCTGTTGCTGCGTGAAGACGGCGTGGACAGCATTCAATGCTGGCTGGAATATGACGGAAAACACTGGACTCTGCATCAGGAATCAAAAACACTCCCCACGTACGTCAACGGAAAAGTGGAAGCGTTGTGTAGCCTGAATCATGGTTCAAAAATCACATTTCGCGCAAGAATGGGTGTGCAGCTTGTCAGCCTTCAGCAAGCGGCAAAAAATCGAAAGCGACTCATCTCGTTAGTGATCGGACTCATTCTGCTCCTGTCCGTCGGCGGAATTGCCTGGTTGGTGCTGAGCCTGTTTCAAATCAGCTGAAAGCCGCGTATCGGCTGCCGTATCTGCGTCGGGTTATTCCAGCTTCAATGGACGCTGCATGAGTTCAACGGTTGCTTCGCGAGGGCATTTGGTTTCAAAAAGCACGCGATAGACCTGTTCGGCGATCGGCATGCTGATGTTGCGTTGACGGGAAAGATGATAAACGCTTCGTGCCGTAAACACGCCTTCTGCGACAGCCGTCATGGATTCCAGAATTTCCTGGAGCGGCAGTCCGCGTCCCAGGGCTTCGCCAACGAAGCGATTGCGACTGTGCTGGCTGTTGCATGTCGTTACAAGATCTCCCAGACCGGCAAGGCCAAAAAACGTTTCGCTGTTCGCCTCCAGGGCGGTCCCGAAGCGAACCATTTCCGCCAGTCCTCGTGTCAGCAATGCCGCCTTGGCGTTGTCGCCGAATTTCAATCCGTCACAGATTCCGGCGGCAATCGCGATAACATTTTTCAAAGCACCAGCCAGTTCAACGCCTCGCTGATCGGCGTTGGAATACACGCGCAGTGTGTCCATCGACAACAGTGACTGAATGCGTTCTGCTGCGTCGAGCGATTCGCAGGCCGCCACAATGCTCGCGGGTTTTTTTGCTGTGATTTCTTCGGCGTGACACGGCCCTCCCAGCACAACGACCGGACGTTGACCGACAATCTGCTGGATCATCTGACTCGGCCGGAGCAGCGTGTCGTTTTCGATTCCCTTCACAGCGCTAACCAATAACGCCTGATTTGGAATCAGTGATGCCAGTTGCTGCATGGCTTCTCGGAGACCACGTGTCGGAACGCAAACCAGCACGACAGACGCCTGCCGCAGTGCAAACGCCGCATCTGCTGTCACGACAATGGGGGCTGGCAGTTTAACGTGCGGCAACAGGCGACTGTTTTCACGCGTTTCCTGAATGTGTCGTGCAAACGTTTCATTCCTCGCCCACAGACGCACCGAAACGTCCGGATTCTGCGCAGCAACCCATGCACAGGCCGTTCCCATGGCTCCTGCACCCAGCACACTGATAACAGTCATGATGATCCCACTGCGAATGACGAAAACAGCCCAAGTCTGACGAAGTGTATTTCAACGGCGTGTGGCGTGAACGCAACTGACTCGCAAGGGAAAACCAGGAAACGCACTAATCCGAGTATTCGACACATCCGGTGAAATCGCGCATGCATGCTTATCGCTGCGCTCGAATCCGATTGACAGAATTGAAAGTCGTTTGCGACCTGCGGAAACTCAACCAATGGTTGCACAGCATTGAGATCAGTGAAACTGCTTTCTGACATGCGCCACAGAGTCAAAGGTGAACCAAATCATGAACCAGCAATCTGTCTTCGAACAACCGGAATCTGTCTTTGTGGAACGTCGTCAGCGTGACGTCGGCACGACCCCCAGCGCAGCTGAACGCCGTCAGTTTCGTGATGGAGACCGATCTGCTCGCCCGGAAGTCGCTGAATTCGCAAATGCCGTGGACGACTACAAGATCGCCCGTCACCGCCGCTTCATTACGTTTGAAGAACTGTTCGACGTTATGGCGTCACTGGGTTATCACAAATAGCCTGATTGTTACAACCGGTTTTCTTCCACGATCGCTAATGTTTCTTTCTTTGAACATGCCTCAGTAATCGTTTTATTTCCCCCTGTCTGCCCTTTGTGGGGAATAGTCCACTGCCGGAAAAAGGAAGCATTGTGGTGATCTGCAGGACTGAATCCGAGAACTGTATTTTTCAGTTCTGAATGCATCCGGCGAAAGCTGTTGTGGCACCGACTGGCTGCAGTCATGCGGCAATGGATCTCGTTTCGTCCCCCCAATAACGTAAAGAGGGTGCATTGCTATGTCGGATTATTCTTCCGATCTTCTCGTCACTGACCGACGCAGAACAGGTCGCAGACGACTGACTTCAAACCGCAAGCCTGCGGTCACCGAAGAAAAAGTCACGAAAATAACAACCGCAGGAGCCGTGAAGCCTGAGGCGGAGACTGTCCAGACGGCGACGGAACTGACAATCGAAGAGCGTCGCGAAATCATTGACCGTCGCCGCCTGGATCGCCGTCGGCAGATTGATCCGACAACCTGCGAACGTGATTATTCAGACAACGAGATTGAATTCATGCGTTCAATGGACGACTACAAACGCAAAAGCGGCCGACCATTTCCTACATGGAGCGAAGTTCTGGAAGTACTGATGAGCCTTGGATACCGCAAAGTGGCGGATCCTTCCACAATGGAATGGCGCACCTTCGGAGAACATATGGGGTCGCTCTGACGAGACTGTCCTGAACAAATGCGAACCGCACTTCAGCCGGCAAAGCGCTGCCGGAGTGCGGTTCGCCGCTTTTTGCGGTTATCAGGAAAACAGGCAACTCTCCGCGATGTGATCAGCGCAGGCGGCCGAATGTCATGATCGTGATATCGTCGTTCTGTTCACGGCCATTGGCATGGATGCGCACATCCGCCAGCAAGGCTCGTCCCAGCACTTCAGGATCGGGCGAACCGGCAGCCACAAAGTCGCGGACGCGCTCCTTCGTATACAGATTGCCGTCAGGATCCATGGCTTCATCAACACCATCTGTGATCAACACAAACATTTCGCCGACCGCAATATCACGTTCAACAACTTCATACTGATACCCGTCCACGATCCCGACCGGAAGACCGATCGTCTCCAGACTGAATTCCTCGACTTCGCCATCGGCCTTGCGAATCAACGGTGACATGTGTCCGGCATTCGCCATCGTCATGCGGTTCGTTTCCAGATCGATCACACCCAGGATATACGTCACAAACCGTCCCTCAACCATGCTGTGGCACATGTGAGAATTGATACGCTGGATGGCGATCTGCACGTCATCAGTGAAACTCATCGTGTTCTGCACGACGCTCGCAATGCGTGACATGATCAATGCGCCGGGCACGCCTTTGCCGGCGACGTCACCAAACGAAATGCAGACCTTCCGTGGACCAATCATAAAGCAGTCAAAATAATCGCCACCGACAGCCTGAGCCGCATCGTAGGACGCGAAGAAGCGATAG
>JAYUVA010000401.1:0-3300 GCA_043754375.1 Candidatus Kuenenia sp.
AGAAGAAGTCGACTTCTCTCGCGAATTCTTCAGCCAGGATTACGGCCGACGGGACCTCCACCATCATTCCGACGGGAACATTTCGCTGAAACGGGATGCCCTCGTCCTCCAGATCCTCCATCACATCCATCAAGATCATCTTCGCCTGTCGGAATTCCAGAAGTGTGGAAACCAGCGGAAACATGATCCGCACGTTCCCATGGACAGAGGCCCGAAGGATCGCTCGCAACTGACGTTTGAACATTTGCGTGTTCCGCAGGCTCAAGCGGATACTTCGCAAGCCCAGCATCGGGTTCGCACTTTCGGCAAACTGATCTGCCATCAGCTGTGGGACTTTGTCAGCCCCAATATCCAGCGTTCGGATGACAACTGGCAGATCGCCGCAGGCTTCAACAACGCGGCAATAAGCTTCGTAGTGGTCCGATTCCGAAGGCTCCCTGTTTCCACTAAGAAACAGAAACTCGGTTCGGTAGAGTCCCACTCCATCCGCCCCGCGCTTGATGCACTGACGAACTTCTTCCGGAAATTCAATATTGCCGCAGATTGTAACTCGCTGACCGTCCTGCGTTTCCGCTGGTAGCGAACCTAATTCGCCAAGCCGCTCGCGAACTCGTTGGCTGCGAGCCTGCGAATGCTGAACTCGCGCCAGTGAGTCGGAATCCGGATCGATGATCACTCGGCCATGGTCGCCGTCAAGAATCACCGACTCGCCGCCGGAGACTTCCGCGAGGCATCGCCCAAGTCCCACGATGGCTGGAATTTCGAGGGCTCCGGCGAGTATCGCCGTGTGACTGGTATGTCCGCCAACTTCCGTTGCAAACCCGAGCACGTACTTTGTATTCAGCGTCGCTGTCTCGCCTGGTGTCAGGTCGTGAGCCAGGATGATTACAGGCTCCGTAAGGTTTCGCAGTTCCTCACGGCTTTCTCCCAACAGCTTTCGCAACAATCGTTTTTCAAGGTCAAAAATGTCCAGCGCGCGTTCAGACAGATACCGGTCGCCCATCTTCTGGAGTTGTTCAGCGTAGCTTCGCAGGACTCGGCTGGCCGCGAATTCCGGGGATCGGGATTGATCACGGATCAACGATTCGACTTCTCGAATCAGCCGCGGATCCTGCGCCATCTGAAGATGGGCAGAAAAGATCGCTCCGTACTGTGCTCCGAGTTGAGACGAAACAAGTTGCTCGTTGCCTTTGATGTCCTTACAGACCAGATCAAGGGCGACGTGGAAGCGCTGCAGCTCGGCGTCGACCGCGTCCCTGCTGACGAACTTTCGAGGAATGCGGAAGTTTTCAGACCCCAGCACCATCGCCGGCCCGGCAACAACTCCAGGCGAAACCGCAATTCCTGAGAAGACCTTCATGGGATTGTACGGAGACTTTCTTTTCGTATTGTCTGAGCCAGAAATCGCTCCAATGGTGATCAGGCCAGGATATCGCCATGAGGGGAGCAATTCATAATCACTACCCGATAGTCTAGCCTGCATTGCGCACCACGCCGCTCTGCTGGGCTGAGATTTTTTTTCGATTCCCTGATTCGTGAGTCGGCGATCAGTTGAACGGCCGAAGTGAGTTCGCGGCTCCGATTTGGAGTGGAATTTGATCGATTTTCGAAGGATCCGCGCAGACGGTCAGACACGGCACCGGTCGAACCGATTCCGGAGAGTTCGTCGCATGACGTCTATTTGAGCAGCAGTGGAGCGAAGGCAATGCAGGATCGGTCGCAAGCGTCATACTCAGCGTGGGCAGTAAACAGATTTTGACTTTGCCAGCGTTCGAGAGTCATCTTCACGTAGGATTCCACAGCCTTCGCTGCGCGAATCAGCAGCGTCGCCCCGGGCCAGTGGCTCGCCACTTTGAACCAGATGTGTCGATGAGTCGCCTGCACCAGAGCACCGACTTTGAACAGACGAGTTCGGGCCGTGCCGACTTCCATTTTATTCACCTCCGGCGTCTTCTCATTGGCTTCGCGAAACAGAACGTACAGAGCATACGCCAGCATGTGCGTCATCAGTTTGTGACCGTTTGCCAGGAAGCGATGCGAACTCAGGCGATCCATGTGCAGACCGTTCTTGAGTTCACCGATCGGACGTTCGGGCACATTACCGCGCTGAACATAGAACCCCTGATAGATTCCGCCAGCAAGGCCACTCATGTTGGTCACCACGAAGCGGACATTTGTGCCGCCCAGTTGCGTGATCTCGACTTTCGTGACAATCCGCCGCATCCGAGACCACGTCTGTGCCTGATAGTCCTCAAATGTGTGAAACAACTGAAACGGTTTGCAGCCCGTCATCCACCACAGCAGCCGCGCGTTGTCTTCCAACTCCAGCTCGGAAACCCTGTGTTTTAACGTGGAATTCGTGCTGTAACCGAAGGCGTACAGAATGCCGTGCGATTCGCAGTACTCATACATTTCCGGGCTCGCCACACCTGCGTCGCCGCGAACAAAAATCATGATCTCCGGCCAGTGTTGCCGCAGGCGTTCCACAATTCGCTGAATCATTTCGACCGCGCCGAGTCCCGCGTGCGCTGTTCCGTGACGCAGCCATGCTCCAAGCGGAAATCCGGTCGTGCCTTCGAACAGCATCATCGGAAGATATTGATGCTGGTCATAGAAGCCGTTGAACATGGTCAACTGCTGCTGGCCATGAGTCGGATCTGCAGTCGGATCGAGATCAATGATGATGTGAGCGGGTTGCTGCTTTCGAGTCCGCACAAACAGATCAATCAGAAAATCATTGATCGCGTTGATGCGTTCAACCTGTGCGCGTCGCACTTCGAAAATAACTTCGCGTTCATCGATCGGCTTCTCCGCTTCGCGCCGAGTGAAGGCGTGGAGAAACCGATTGATCGTCGATCCGCTGGCGAGAGATTCGTCTTCACATCGCGGATCTTTTCCGACGATCGTTTTGAACAGTGGATCATCTCGCAGGAGTTGAGCGTCATTGCCGTCCGGGTAGCCGGCGAGAATCTGATAGACCTGCTGAATCAGAATATCTTCAGCCGTGTGAGTGACGGCTCTTTCCGATCTTGGATCTGGCAACCGCCGCGCCGCTTCAGCCAGGATGCCAAGCTTCTGATCAAGTTCGCGAATTGGCAGCAGCCCGGCATCGCTGACGATGCTTCCGCCGTCAAAAGTCATCGTGACCTGCTGCCGACCCACTTCAAAAAGCTGCAACTGTTCCGTACACTGTGTCTCGGACATCGATCTGCCTTCCGTGCGTGTTAAGTGATGCTTTCACAACTACTTATACGCACGAGAAGGCTTTTTCGTTGGGACGTGGTGCGCAATTCAGGCTAG
>JAYUVA010000402.1:0-7264 GCA_043754375.1 Candidatus Kuenenia sp.
TTGTTGTTGCATCCTGCAATCGTTTCTGTCGGCACGTCCGTAGCATTGCGTTTAAGTCCTCAAATCCCGACTTCCGATAGACCGAGTGTGAAGCGGCGCGGATCAATTCTGCGCGTTGTCAGGGGGCGGTTGTTCTGACATCCAGCGGGGGAACGCAGGGATGACCATGCTGAAGTTTCTGAAATCTGTCCGACACGGATTCGATCGATCGGCATTGCCCGCTTTTCTAGCCGGCGCGGCAGCGGTGGCGTTTCCTGTCTGTGCTGCGGCGGACGAATCGCTCGTCACAAACTTCGGACGTTTTGAAATTCCGTTCGAGATCGAAACAGAACCCGGCCAGCGACCTGAAGGTTTCGCGGTACTGTTTGGTTCGCAGGATGGCGGACGCAACTGGGAAAAACTGAACACGGTTCCGGCAGCAAGTGGCAGCTTTACGTTTTCGGCCCCTCGTGACGGCCGCTATTCCTTTGCCATCCGCACCACCGACGCCCAGGGAAATCTGCAGCAGGCGATTCAGGGCAGCGCTCCCGAACTGGATGTTGTCGTCGATACCGCAGAGCCCGAGATTCAGCTGGATCTTCTGGATGCAGGCCATGGCCAGGTACTCATTAACTGGATCGCCAAAGACGCTGCCATCGTGCCGCAGTCACTCATGATCGAATTTGCTGACGGCGCAGATGGACGCTGGAGACCTGTGCCGCTGACAGCTGCGATCAGTGGTCAGGCTATGGTGCAGGCTCCTGCCGGCTCAGTAATTTCCGTGCGATCTGCCGTCCAGGATGCCGCAGGAAATCAGGGCGAAACGTCAGCGCAACTGGTATTGCGTGCTGCAGGGCCGACAGCAAATATGGTTCCGGGAAATCCGTCACCTCAGACAGCCGCAGTACCTCTGGGACCGTCACCGTTTCCCGGCCTGAAGCCGGCCGCTGACAATTCAATGCTCGGTTCAAACAGCCTTACAATTCCATCCAAATCCGACCATTCGCCTCTTGCCGGGGGAATCAACACTGCAGGTGGTTTACCCGGGATTCAATCAGGTCACACATCCAACGGATCCGTGCTGCCACAGCCAGTCTGCACAATCAGTCCGACTCCATCGTCTGGTTTGCCGACATCGATTCCGATGAAGGAAGTTTCATACCATTCCGGCGGCGCGCAGCTTGTTAAACATCATATCTTTAACCTTGAATATCAGGTTGACGATGTGGGACCGTCCGGTGTGAGCGCCGTAGAACTCTTCGTCACTGAAGATGGCGGACAACATTGGTTCACTTACGGCAGTGACGACGATGCACGCAGTCCGGTGCTGATCGATACACGCGGGGAAGGCACATTTGGGTTTGCTGTCCGGGTTCGCAATGGACTTGGTTTTGCTGACGATGCGCCTCAACCGGGTCAGGCACCGGAAATGTCTGTGACAGTGGATGAGAGTCTGCCTGTGATTGAACTCGTTCAGCCAACGATGCGGACCGACGGCTTTGGCACGATTCAACTCTCGTGGCAAGTGCGGGAACAGAACCCCGCCAGCACCCCGGTCCGCCTTGAGTATGCGGCCACACCGAATGGCCCATGGGCGCTGGTGTTCGACTGGCAATTTGACCAGGGTGGTTATCAGTGGGAAATGCGTCCCGGAACACCGGCGCAGTTGTACTTCCGCCTGCTTGCCCGCGACGCCGCCGGCAACGTCGCCACTGCCCAAACAATGGAACCCGTCGTCATTGATCTCCACCGGCCAGTCGGCCGCCTGCTGCGAGCTCAGACGGTGTCTCAGCCCGGGATCAGCAACTAACGCTCTGTCAAAGCTTGGAAAAGGGGTCAGGAACCAATAGCCAAATGGCCCGAAGGGTGCTCCGCACTATTGGTTCCTGACCCCTTTTCCAAGCGTAGCCAAATGGCCCGAAGGGTGCTGCGCACTATTGGTTCCTGACCCCTTTTCCAAGCCACCATTCACGCCGATGGCGTAGAGGCTGCACAATCACTATCCTGCCTGTATCCGTAGAATCATTCCCCGGATTCGAACTTCCCGTTTCACCCGATGACCACATCCACCGATCCGCCAGATGATGAGACGCCCGAGCCGGAAGACTCGACGGCCGATATGGGTTCGTCGGACGAAAAGACGAAACATCCGTCCGCCGATCCGGACGCCGCCACAACTCAAAAACCAGCCCGATCAAGGAAGTCGCCTTCCGACAAACCTGTCGCCGTTGTGACCGGTGCAGCTCGCCGCGTCGGACGCGAGATTGCCCTGTCAATGGCTGAACGCGGGCTGGCGGTCGTTGTGCATCATGGAACTTCCACTGTCGAAGCCAACGTATTGGTGAATCGAATTCGCAGTCAGGGCGGCACGGCAATCGCCGTCAGTGCGGATCTGCGCGACCCACGTGCTGCCGCGATGGCCGTGTTCGAATCCGCCGCACAACTTGGCGAAGTCACGACGCTTATCAATAGCGCCGCCGTGTTTCAGGACCGCGCGTTGCCCTGGGTTGACCTGTACCACTGCAATGTTCACTTATCCGTCAATCTGCTGTCTCCGATCTTCCTGGCTCAGCAGTTCATCCGCCAGCTTGGTGAAGGCCAGCGCGGCCACATCATCAATATCCTGGACTGGCGCGCACAACGTCCGGGGGCTCATCATCTTGTCTATACCGCGACAAAGGCAGCGCTGTTGAGCGTCACGAAATCGCTGGCCCTGCAACTCGCACCGCTCATTCAGGTCAACGGCCTCGCTCCCGGAGCCATTCTTCCGCCGGAAGATCGAACGAACTGGCACGAGCAACGCGCCATCACATCCATTCCGCTCAAACGCACGGGGTCGCCGAAAGCACTTGTTGACGCTGTCAACTTTCTGCTTGATTCCAATTTCATCACCGGCGAGATTCTGCATGTCACCGGCGGCGAAGAATTGTAAATTCCACGTCATCAGAATGAGACCACTCGTTTAACCGCGTGCCCAGCGGGCCGCGCGACGAGGCAAAGCGCGGCCCGACGGGCACGCGGTTAAACGTGAACGGCCACTAATGCCCGGCGACGGCTGCGATTCCTTCCAGGAACCCCTGCAACTGTCGACTGCGGACGGGGTGCTGAAGTTTTCTGACGGCCTTTGCTTCGATCTGACGCACTCGTTCCCGCGTGACCTTAAAGATTCGGCCCACTTCTTCCAGTGTGTACGTGTAGCCGTCCCCAAGACCGTACCGCAACTTGATGATTTCGCGTTCACGATACGTCAGAGTCTTCAGGACCGTGTCGATTTTGTCCTTGAGCATTTCTGATGCAGCATTGCTCACCGGGCTATCGGTGCTGCGATCTTCAAGGAAGTCACCGAACGCACTGTCATCACTTTCACCAATGGGCTTGTCGAGACTGATCGGTTGCCGCGAAATTCGCATCACGCGTCGTGCTTCCTCCATCGGGACACCGGCAAGTTCTGCCATCTCTTCGACCGTCGGTTCGCGTCCGTTGTCCTGCAGCAGTGTCCGAGAGGCATTTCGCAGACGCGTCATCGTTTCGATCATATGCACCGGAACGCGGATCGTGCGCGCCTGATCCGCGATGGCGCGCGTGATTGCCTGACGAATCCACCATGTGGCGTATGTCGAGAATTTGTACCCGCGACGGTATTCGTACTTATCGACCGCGCGCATCAGACCGGTGTTACCTTCCTGAATCAGGTCCAGAAAAGTCATGCCGCGATTACGGTACTTCTTGGCAATGGAAACCACCAGACGCAGATTTCCACCCGAAAGATCCCGCATTGCTTTGTCGTATTCGGCATGCCGCTGCTGAATTGTGAGGATCTGAGCCGCCATAGATTGTGGCGTCTCCTTCGTCAATTCCATCAGATCGACAAGTTCCTTTTGCAGACAGCGACATTCATCTTCCGCTGATGACAAGTTGTGCAGGCTGTTGACCTGCTCGTGCAGTTCAGTCATCCGATTGGAAATCTGCTCCATGCGTTTCATGCACGGCTGCAATCGCTGGGTCCGCAGACTCAACTCTTCCAACAGCGTCACGCAACGACGGCGACGTTCAGTGAGACGTTGCTGAACATCTGTTCGTTCAGCCGCGGAAAGATCACCGGAACGCAGCTTTGCGTAGTCGTCCAGATCCCTTTTTCGCATGCTGTCGATCGTGGCCAGGTTGAGCGGCATGCGACCGAGGATTTGTTCCTTCTCGAGGCTTTCTGTCATTGACACTTTAATCGTGCGGTCAAACGGCAACTCACTGCGATGCACCTTGATCAGTGTTTCATGGCAGAAGTTCAAGGCAAATTCACTGGTCAACAATGCGCGGCGAAACCGGCGGCGGGAGACTTCGATCTGCTTGGCAAGGAAGATTTCTTCTTCGCGTGTCAACAGCGGAATTTCGCCCATTTGTGACAGATACATGCGAATCGGATCTTCAGTGCTGCGTGATGAGTCTTCGCTGTCGATCCGAATTTCCGGACGACGCTTCCTGCGGAGCGCGAGCGGTTCGCCCACATCGTCCTTGATGGGATCGGCGACGATCTGCATATTCAGTTCTTCGAGGCAGGTGATCAGATTGTCCAACTGCAGCGGATCGGTCGCTTCGTCAGGTAAGAAAGCGTTGACCTGCGAGAACAACAAGTGCCCCTGTTTCAGCCCGGTTTCGATCAGTTGGCGAAGAGATTCATCAAGGCGGTACATATGCAAGCTCCTGTGGTTTTAATCGTTGTCGATTGATGTATGGTTGTGGTGTGAGCCGTCGTGGAAAAACTGCCACATCAAGTGACAACTGTCTTACTTCATGGAAGAAGGATGACCCATTTGACTTTGACGAAATTTCTGAAGTCGGCGGAGTGCGTCTTTTGCTTCTTCGTCGAATTCGCCCGCAGGCTTTTCCGATTGAGACAGAAGTTGTTTCGACACGAGGTTCAGTCGTTTTTCCCGCCGTTCCAGAATTGGTCCAAGGACCCGTTCCAGATGGTCTGGTACCGAAGCACCATTTTGCTCATCACGGATCGGCTGATCCGTCATCAGTCTGAAAATTCCTTTGTCTTCTGCCGTATCCACCACCGCATTGATCAGACTCAGAAGATCTGAATCTGATTCCGCTGCAATGATCAATCGGCTCAGTTCGGGAAGGTCTCCGTCTTCCCTCCAAAGATCGATGCACAACGCCAGCAGCCGCTGATGTCGCACATTTTCGAAATCATCCGCCCCGATATGGTGCTGAATCAAGTCGATGGTCTCCGGACATGTCAGAATGATTTCCAACATTTCCCGTTCCGCTCGCTCCATTGCGTTCTCGGGACGCGGAGCAAACTCCGTTGTCGGCCTTTCTGAATCTCGGCGGAAAATCCCCCCCTTTTTTTTTCTGCTTCGAAGCTCATTCAATTGTTGACGTGCCGTGCGTTCGTCTACCTGAACTCGCCAGCATACGTTGCGAAGAATTATATCTTCACGAACAGTTCCGGTCAGTCCCTGCGACTCCGCCAGGAAATCCAGCATCTGATTGAGAATCTGCTGACGCCCGGCCACAGAATGTGAGTCCGTGCGTCGCAGAACTGATTGCAATTTGTATTCCCACGCCTCAGCGGCCGTTTCAATGAGTTTGTAAAATTCCTGTGCCGTGTGTGCTTCAAGGTAATCCGCCGGGTCCTTTCCGGACGGCACATTCAGAATACGAAGATCCAGATCCTGAGCAAGAAATCGTGAAATTGATCGTTCTGCCGCCTGTTGCCCTGCGTCATCACTGTCATAGACAAGGACGACTTTTTCTGCGAAACGCCGCAAAAAACGCACATGTTCCTCCGTCATCGCTGTCCCGAGAGTTGCCACGGCATTGATCACGCCCGCCTGATGGCAGGCGATGCAGTCCATGTATCCCTCCACGATGATCGCTGTTTTGCTCTTCCGAATGGCCTCCCTCGATCGATCGAAGGCAAACAGCGTCCGACGTTTTTGAAAGATCGCGCTTTCAACACTGTTCCAGTATTTCGCATCACTTTCGATGTTGCCTCCCGGCAACACTCGTCCTCCAAACGCAACCGGACGGCCACGTTCGTCAAAAATCGGAAACACCAGACGACCAACCAGATTGTCAAAGTATCCAGGTCCGTTGTTCCTTTCCTGAATCAACCCGGCTGCCACAAGTTGAGCCGGTGTAAATTTCCCGCGCGCTTTTTCAAGGAACCAGTTCCAGTCCTCCGGGTGATATCCCAGCTTGAAATTACTTACTGTTTCATCAGACAATTTTCGTTTCATCACATACTGTCGAGCGTTGTCGGCCATTGGTCCGGTTCGCAACGTCTGATTCATCAGGTTGACGGCCCATTCGACGACAACCAGCGAATCTGTTTTTCGACTTGTGTTCTCGTGTGATCCTCCGCTGCGTGATTGTTTCGGAACTTCCAGCCGCGCTCGCCTCGCAAGAGACTCCAGCGCTTCCGGAAACGGAACTCGCTCAATTTCCATCACCCAGCGGAAACAATCTCCGCCCGCCTCACAAGACCAGCATCGATAAGACTGTCGATCCGGATAGACGTGAAAGGATGGATTTTTGTCTTCGTGAAACGGACACAGCCCAAGAAAGTCCCGCCCGCCGTGAAGTGGTTTCAATGCCACGACCTCGGACACCAGATCCACGATATTCGTGCTGGACCGAACAAGTTCCTTGAAGTCATCTCCAAAACCCTGAACCACAGTGGACTCCGATCGAGTGATCCGTCAAATCTTCGGACGCCGACTCATTCATTCCCCACGGAACAAACAACGATCCGCGCAGCCGAAACGGCAGTCAGTCGATGGATGTTGCCCGAGGGCATATTGAAATCAGTGGGAGCATCATCGCTCAACCGCTGAATCACTTAACTTTGCGACGCCTTGAGTTGCTTCCTGAACTCTTCTTCCGGCGTCGCGCAATTCTAACCGCAATTCGCTCCCGGTCAAGCTGTTGCATCCGTCTGCGGTGGCGAAACCTGATGTCGCAAAGTCTTGCGTGGCACAAAGTTGCAGGCTTCTGTCTGATGCATTTTCCCCGCTTTCGGAAGACATCCGGAAGTCGGCTCAACGAGCAATCTTGCCCGCATTTCGCCAGTTCGGACGAAATCTGACCGAGGAATCCTCATTCCGTGCAAAAACGCCGGAAAGCGTTTGACGGGGTCCAATGCCGCGATTTATGTACCTTGGTCCTGACCAAACAACTCTCAACGATCACAACTCGTCTGCCGAGCGATACTGGTGTCTGAAGCTGCGTCATCTGGCCAGGCGACGGACATGAATGTCCATCCTACGTAATCGAC
>JAYUVA010000403.1:0-2536 GCA_043754375.1 Candidatus Kuenenia sp.
AACGACTGAACAGAACATTGCCACGTTCAAGCGTCAGTTGAAGATGCTGGGGTTCAGCTACGACTGGACTCGCGAACTCGCCACGACCGATCCGGATTACTATCGGTGGACGCAATGGATCTTTTTGCAGATCTTTGACACCTGGTACGACGCGGATTTTGTCTGGACCGGTCCGGACGGCGTTGAGCGAAAAGGCAAGGGCCGCCCAATTGCGGAGTTGCCAATTCCTCCCGAAATCCAGGCGAGCGGCAGGGCGTCAGCCCTCCGTGGAAGCGCCGACGGAAACGCACACGGAGGGCTGACGCCCAACCGCTCGCCGGAGGTTGAAGAAGCCATCCGCCGCTATCAGGACAAACACCGTCTTGCCTACGTCTCCGACGCCCCCGTGAACTGGTGCCCTGCCCTTGGCACGGTGCTGGCCAATGAAGAAATCATCGACGGCAAAAGCGAACGCGGCGGCCATCCGGTCGTACGAATGCCGCTCAAACAATGGATGCTGCGCATTACGGCGTACGCAGATCGCCTTGCAAGTGAACTGGATGAACTCGACTGGTCGGATTCGATCAAGTTCATGCAGCGGAACTGGATCGGACGGAGTACCGGGGCGGAAGTGGATTTTGTTGTAGCGGCAGATTCGGCGAGCGACAGGGCGTCAGCCCTCCGTGGCAACTCTGCAGGAAACGCACTCGGAGGGCTGACGCCCAGCCGCTCGCCGGAGGACCTCGTCATCCGTGTTTACACAACTCGCCCGGATACGCTGTTCGGTGTCACGTACATGGTGCTGTCTCCCGAGCATTCGCTCGTGCAGAAGATCACGACCAACGCGCAGCGACCAGCGGTTGACGAATACATCCGCAAGTCATCGCTCAAGAGCGATCTCGACCGCACGGACCTCGCCAAAGAAAAAACGGGCGTCTTCACTGGCGGATACGCCATCAATCCCGTGAACGGCGAATGCGTCCCTGTCTGGATCGCCGATTATGTGCTCATCAGCTACGGCACGGGAGCCATCATGGCGGTACCTGGGCACGATGAACGTGACTATGAATTCGCGAAAGCGTTTGGCATTGCGATCACGCAGGTCGTCGCACCAGCTCCCGGCAGTGGCCACCTTGCTGACCTCGAAAATGCTGCATTCACGGAGACCGGAGTCGCAGTCAATTCAGGTGTCTACGATGGTCTCGCCACTGCAGATTTCAAATCTCAGATCACAAACGATTTATCACAGGCAGGCCTCGGCAAAGAAGCGGTCAACTATCGTCTGCGCGACTGGTTGTTCAGCCGTCAGCGCTACTGGGGCGAACCGTTTCCGATCTGGCACGAACTGGATGCTGACGGCCATCCGACGGGGCTGATGCGAGCCGATACTGTCGAATCACTGCCCGTGCTGCATCCGCATATGGACGACTTCAAGCCGACCGGTACGCCGGAACCGATGCTCGCGAAGGCTACACCGGAATGGCTCTTCAAAACCGATACCGACGGCGCGAAGCTGAAACGCGAAACCAACAGCATGCCTCAATGGGCCGGAAGCTGCTGGTATTACCTCCGTTTCTGCGACAATAAGAACTCAGACAAGTTCATCGATCCGGCGAAGGAAAAGTACTGGCTTCCCGTCGATCTCTACATCGGCGGTGCGGAACATGCCGTGCTGCATCTGCTGTATTCGCGCTTCTGGCACAAAGTGCTGTTCGATCGCGGCCATGTGAGCAGGCCCGAACCGTTTCAAAAGCTGGTGAATCAGGGAATGATACTGGGGGACACGGATTACAGTGTGAGCCCTGAAGTTTTTGATCGCCAGCGCGCCGTGATTGATGGCATGGGCATTGTCCCATTGTTTCTGAAGACCGACGACGCTGAAATCGTCGCACTGCGAAATCCGTCGGACGATCCAGACGCTTATCGTCCGCTCACGGAAGATCAGGTGACCAAAGAGAAAGGAAAGGCGCATCTCAAGGGCACTGACATCGAATTGACCGGGCGCACCGACAAGATGTCGAAGAGCCGAAAAAATGTCGTCAATCCCGATCACGTTGTCAAAGATTATGGCGCGGACGCACTGCGGCTCTACGAGATGTTCATGGGACCGCTCGAACAGGTGAAACCGTGGCAGATGAACGGTGTTGAAGGCGTTTATCGATTCCTTGGTCGCGTGTGGCGGTTGATGATTGATGATCGGGCGGAAACCGTGATCCTGTCATCTGCCGTCGTTGATACCGCTCCGCAGGAGAGTCATCTCCGCATCCTGCACAAGACGATCAAGGCTGTGACCGACGACATCGATCGACTGGCATTCAACACGGCGATCAGTCGGATGATGGAATTCACAAACTTTATGTCCGGTCAGGAGACGCGGAGCAAATCCGCTTTGGAACAGTTTATTCTGCTGCTCAATCCCTTCGCGCCCCACATTGCGGAAGAGTTATGGCATGCGCTAGGACATTCCGGCACGCTGGCTTACGAACCATGGCCTTCGTACGACCCTGCTCTGCTGGTCGAAGACACGATCGAAGTGCCCGTGCAGATCAATGGCAAG
>JAYUVA010000404.1:0-3631 GCA_043754375.1 Candidatus Kuenenia sp.
GCTGTTTCAAATCCACCCATGGGGTTCGCCTCCTGTCAAAAGCAGGAGCGTTCAACATGAGCCAGCGTCGGGAACCTGAGCTGTCGAAAGACAGGCAGCCGGATGTGTGAGACGCATCCGGGGATCAGAGTAAGTCTCTGACCGTGAAGAGCTCAACGATGAAAGGCGAGTAATCGCTTGCTGGTAAGTTCTGATGGAGACGACACCGAAGAGGTTTGAGAGTTCCGATAGGAGGCTCTCAAATGGCGAGATGGGTCTTGATTCAACGGTAAGGGACGAGCTTCTTTCTTCTGCGCCCTGAAATCGCTTTCAAGTCTCTTGAAAGCGGAAAGTATGACGGCCTGACAGCCGCACATAGAATCATGCAATACCCCGCTGAGTAATGTCAGCAAGCCACGTGAACATCAGGATGACGAGTACGACTAATACAGGAAGGTTGTCAGCTGCCGGGGGTGGTTCCTCGGAGCCTGTGCAAGTTCAGACAGGTGCTTGAAGCGGCGAAGAGCAGAGAATTCAGGACGACTCAATTCGAGTCGAACTGACATTCGCTGCGACTGCGTTTGCGAAATGCTGATGACTGGGAGTGGGGCTCAAGTAGAAAGTCGATGTAAGTCGCGTGCGGAAGCAGGCGACGAGAAATCGAGCGATGTCCGCGGGAAGGTACTCGCGGCTCGTGCTCGTGCTGACAGGTGGTGCTGGGCACAAAAGAGCCGACGAAAGGGCTGACTGGCATTTTTAAGCCAGATGGAAAAAGCGATTCATGGTCACCAGCGTGGTGGTTGCCGTTTGTTGTGGCAATCACCGCGCCGACCTTTGAATTCCGTGGCAGGATGCAAATGCGGCCAAACAAGACTTCTTCGGAAGGAGAAGTGTTCTTTGGCAGTGGATCAATGGCGCACAGTCGAGGTGTATCAATACACCGAGAGCTGTGACTGTGAAGTGGTTATTGCGGTACGCCAATGGAATTGGCGGCGGTGCAACTTGGAAGAAAGTTTGCGCCGCCGCCACCCATGCGACGGATACGCAAGGGTGGTTCTTTCCGAAGGATGAGGATTTGCTGGAGGTTGATCTCGCGGTACCAGGCAGACTGACACGATGTCAGAGTTGCCAAAGGTGCTGCGTGCCAAAAGGATTTGTTTCAGGCTTTGGGAGTGTGTGCCTTCTCACGAAAATCACACTCCATTTTTTTCATTTCAATGGAGCAGTATGAAGTACCGACACGAAGTGACCAGCGTTCAAGGGTTCGTGCAGATGGTTGCCAGCAACTATCTGCCGCATGGCTATTGGTTCTATGTCGCTGGGAGAGTTCCCGACGGGAAGGAGCCGAGCCGCATTGATGAGAAGATTCTCTCAAAGTACGGGATTGAACTCTCCCGTCAACAGCGCGCCCGTCGCAAACAACAGGGCCTTGCGAACCTGCACTACATTCGCTTTCAGGACCTGTTCGTTATTCTGGCAACCCACGGTCAGCACTCGTTTTTTGCGGCTGAGGCAGCCAGTGTGAAGGACATCCGCAAGTTCCCGCTGCACTTCCACGGCTACTCGATAAGCGTCAAGCGTGGCGGATTTCTCAAGAAGCAGGAAGGGGAGGAGACAGCATCTGCCGATGGGCGCTATCGGTCCCGTGTCACGATTGCCCGGGAGGCTTTCCGGAATCTCGCCAGTGGCCTCCTTGAACATGCCACGCACAGGACTGTAGAGACGCTGCGGTGGGAATTCTGGAACCAGCCATTCGAACCCTATGCGCCGATTCGAAAGCAGCTCCTGAAAGTCCTGCAAGCCGTCAACGCAAAGCGGTCAGCCATGGGGTATGAGAAAGTGAAGCCCGATTGCATCCGCTACAGCAGAAACATCGTCAAGCCCTTTGAGCCTGAGATCATGGATGCGCCGAAAGCGGCTGCGTGAATGGCTTGGAAGTGTCAGATCTGACGACACGGGAAAGGTGGAAAGAATGGTCCGGACGAGGGGAGCCGGACCATGTCGGGATTCTTGGGCTACGCGGCTTTCGATTCCTGCCGGACAGTCTCTGATGCTCGTTTTTCAGTAATCCAGGCCGAGGCCCTTTGAATCACTTCAAACAGGTCTGCCTGATTCGTTTCAAAGAAGTTGCGGGAGTACCCCATCTTCTCTGAACTCATCGATTTCCACGACCGACTCAGTGAGAAGTCGTAATAGGCATAGCCACTTGGACTTTGACGTTGCCAGATACTGGCAGCGATTGCGCCTTTTCGGACAACGTGGACTGGGTCCAGATTCTCCGCCTCACCGTCCTTCTTCTTTGTCTTTGTTGCTGTTTGTTCGCTCATATAGGTCTCCTTGATAGTCAAAATGAAACACCCCAGTGTCTCACAGCCAAAAAGGCTACTCAAATGGGCCTCCCGGCCAGCTACATTCGGGGATTGCTGAAATTGGGGCACAGCCGGTGCCCAAATTGGGATTGCCACGAGCAGAACAGGATCAGACCGGTGTGAAAAGCAAAAAGGCGCACTCTCCGCGCGCCAATTGGCCAGCCGTGACCTGCATTGCAGCAACTCTTTTCGCTGTGCAATGCTCGCAGGGATAATTTTTGCAGCAGTCTGCTGCAAAATTGCCTTGGCTCCATATCCTGTCACCGCGATTCCACTTTCTCCAACGGTGACCGGAAACATTGAGAATGTTGGCGAAAGGAAGACGCCGAATTGGGTCATTCGATGAGGAGGAAGTGGCGATTCGTAGTAATAAAGCCGGGCTGCAAAGGTCACTGGGCCTCGGTAAGCCCTTCATTTTCAAGCACTTTCTTTTACTACACTGCAATCGGCGTGGCACAAATCTAGTAATAAAACGTGACGCTGAACCTCGAATGGGAACGTGAACGGTGACTGCATGTGCTGTCGGGCAACTGAGCCCAGATCCTCGTTGGGGGAGTTCAACGTCCATCAGCGGAATCGGTGTTGCTGCATAGCGATCTTCAGGGTATTTGTCGGATGTGAACGATGTGACCTCTCAGAACTTTGGTCTTCTAATCGCCTACATCCTGCCAGGCTTCATTCTGCTTTGGGGACTCGAACCCCATTCTCCGATCATCAACGGCTGGCTTGGCCTGACGTCAGCGGCAAACCCCAGCATTGGCGGGTTTCTCTATGTGACGATGGCATCGGTGGCGCTCGGGCAGGTCATAAGCACATTGCGATGGTTGACTATCGATTCGCTGCATCACTGGACCGGAATTCGGAAGCCGACGTTGAACTTTGCCCGACTCAAAGATTCAGTCGCTGCTTTCGACCGTTTGGTCGACGTCCATTACCGCTACTACCAGTGGCATGCGAATGCATTGATTGCCATTTCAATCGCCGCCGTGTTGCGTTGGACGGCGAACGGCTACCGGCATTGGGAGCTACTCTTGCTGCTCTTTGTTGATACGCTGCTGTACCTTGGTTCTCGGGACACACTTTCGAAGTACTACCGCCGGGTTGAAGAGTTACTCCGACGTGACTTTTGACGGGCCACTGGTGCGAGCCTGCTTTCGAGTCGAGCCACAAATTCCGCAAGTGTGATTCCCAGCTTGTCGCAAACCGTCCGCAGCTGAATGATGTCCAGTCGGCTGTCACCGCATTCGTATTTGCTGACAAACGACTGGCTTTGCCCCAGCTTT
>JAYUVA010000405.1:0-10581 GCA_043754375.1 Candidatus Kuenenia sp.
TTTTCGCGTTGCTGTTCCCGGTCGCGGCCATGCCTCACCAGTCATCACGGGCAACACCATCGTACTGTGCACTGCGGAGGATCGAAGTCAGTCGCAGGCTGTGATCGCGTTTGACCGCAAATCAGGCAAGCAACTGTGGATGACGCCGATCAGTCAGGGAGGATTTGCACGGATTCACAACAAGAACACACACGCTTCAGCAACGGCAGCGACCGATGGAACGCATGTCTTCGCTACGTTCTGCCATCACGAAAAAATCGAAGCCGTGGCTCTCGACATGAAAGGTAAAATTGTCTGGCGCAAGGACGTCGGTGGATTTCGTCCGAAGCAATATGAGTACGGTTATGCCGCATCGCCGACGATCTACAAGGACAAGCTGATCATCTCGGCAGACTGCGACACCATCGCCTGGGTCAAGGCATTGAAAATCTCCGACGGCAGCATCGCATGGGAACAGCAACGCGAAAAAATGCTCAACTGGTCATCCCCGATCGTGGCCAGCATTTCAGGCCGCGATCAGTTGCTGCTGAGCGGGACTTATCAGATTGCATCGTATGACCCGGCAACCGGAAAACCGCTCTGGAGTACAAAGTGTCTGACGATGGCAACCTGTGGAACCTGCATCTGGGAAGGCGATCTCATCTTCGCCAGCGGCGGTTATCCGGACCCGGAAACAGTCGCCGTGAAAGCCGACGGCTCGGGAGTTGCCTGGAAGAACAACGTGATGTGTTACGAACAGTCAATGGTTGTCCACAAAGGTTATCTGTATGCCTTCGACGACAACGGCATCGCGTATTGCTGGAATGCAGAGACCGGCAAGGAAATGTGGAAGAAACGACTGGGCGGCCCGGTGTCGGCATCGCCGCTGCTGGTCGGAGACACGATCTTCGCCACCAACGAAGCGGGAACAACCTGGGCATTCAAAACCAATCCGAACAAGTATGAACAGCTCGCCGAAAATCAATTGGGTGATTCTGCGTTTGCGTCCATCGCTGCGGTGGACGGCCAGTTGTTTATCCGAGCGGCCAGGGGCGACGGGGCAGGGCGGAAAGAAACGCTTTATTGTATCGGGAGCATGTGAGCACCGCTTGCGAAACAAACATCTGTCGCTGATTCTTTTCTACCGCGCATCTGAGTGTGATCGATGTCTGGTGTTCATCCTGAGATTTTGATTGTTGGTGCAGGTGTCGTTGGGCTGACGACCGCATTAAAGCTGGCGGAACGCGGCGTGTCAGTCACGCTGCTGGATCGACAACTGGTGGGACGTGAAGCGTCGTGGGCCGGAGCCGGGATGCTTCCGCCCGGAAATCCTGCCAATGCCGTGACACCAGAAGCCCGACTGCGATCTTACAGTCATGGGCTGTGGCCGGAGTTTGCTGCCGACCTGGCTGACAGAACAGGCATTGATACCGGTTACCACATCTGCGGGGCGATCGAAGTCTGTTCACATGATCGGCAGGATGAATTCCGGCAACACGACGCGCAATGGCAGGCTGAAGGCATCCGAGTCGAACGCATATCCGCACATGGAGTCCATCATCATGTGGCCGATATCGATGGCCGCTTCGAGAACGCGATCTTTCTGCCGGACTTCGCTCAGGTACGAAACCCGCGTTACCTGAAAGCGTTGAAGGCCGCGTGTCTGCAACGCGGCGTTGAGATTCTGGAACATGTTCACGCACTGGATATCCGTCAGAAGTACGATCGCATTTCAGAAGTGCGAGTTGATGCACGCACGCTGCAGTTTGATCGCATCTGTTTTGCCGTCGGAGCCTGGTCTGCGTCGCTGCTGCAGCCTCTTGGGTTTTCGATTCCCGTCAAACCCGTGCGAGGTCAGATCGTTCAGCTCCAATTGCCGGCACAGCCGTTTCGATGCGTGATTGAGCTGGGCCGACGTTATCTGGTACCGCGACGTGATGGATTAATCCTGATCGGTTCAACCGAAGAAGACGCTGGCTTTGCAAAGCACACAACGACGGAAGGCGTCGCTGGATTGCTCGACTTTGCAAAATCACTCGTGCCTTCACTCGCGCATGCCGAAGTTGTGAATACATGGGCCGGACTGCGACCAGGATCTCCGGATGAATTGCCTCTGCTGGGACCGGTGCCAGGATTTTCTAACGTGTTTATCGGTGCGGGTCACTTTCGATCGGGATTGCAGATGTCACCCGCAACCGGAACGATCCTGGCGGATCTGATGCTGGGCGAGACACCCCCGATTTCGCTGGATGGATTGTCCGCAGATCGATTTTCCTCGCAATCCGCCGCGCCGCTGGCGGGGTGTTAATTCGACTGTCCCAGATTCACGACCCGGAGCAGCAAATCGCGTTCAAAAAAGGTGTCTGGAACTTTGGAGGCATCAGAATACACTGCGAAAATCTGATGCCGGAGAGTTCCAGACACCTTTTTCAACCCATCTGGGACAGTCGAATTAAGCTGCTTTTCTTCCATGATCACCTGAGCCCTGCCCTGCAAGGTTCCCGTTTGAAAGTCGTGCTGTGCGAGCCGTGATTCAGCGTGTGGCCGAAGCGTCCGTCACCGTAAACAGCGTTGTCGTGGGCCAGATTCAACGCGGGTTCCTGGTTCTGCTGGGAGTCGCTGAAGACGATACACAGGAGGACGTGATCTGGATCGCCGGCAAGATTGCAGGCTTGCGCGTCTTCGAAGATGCCGAAGGCAAGATGAATCTGGCCCTGGCAGATGTCGGCGGTTCTGTGCTGCTGGTGAGTCAATTCACACTGTACGGCGACTGTCGCAAAGGACGACGCCCCAGTTTTGTCGAAGCCGCCCGTCCCGAAAAAGCCAACGCACTCTATCAAAGTGTTAAGGCCGAACTGACAGGACACGGACTGCAGGTCGAAACCGGAACCTTTCAGGCCCACATGGACGTCCGATTGCTCAACGACGGCCCGGTGACCTTGATTCTGGATAGCCGAAAGACCACATAGCATCGGGGAGTGCCGTTCCAATCGTTTACGCTTCGCACCGTCAGAAACAGGAGATTTGTTCGTTTACCGCCCAGCCGCAGGCGCCGGCAATATCGCACACTTGACGGCGTGTGCGGCTGGGCGGTAAACGAAAATGCCGACCTTGGAGACTGGAACGGCAAACCCCTCGGCTGGCATGGAGGCCGGACGGATGAGTTCACCGGCAGAAACGGCCGGATTTCCAGGTCGCGAAAACGCTCTTTCCCTCATTGCCGCAGCCTTCCTATACTTCTGAATTGCATTTGCGGGTCCGGAACAGGTCAAGGAAGGCAGGCAATGACCGCGCACAGTATCGTAGATCTCGTCGCATTGGCCATATTGCTCTATTGCGCCGTCAAGGGTGCATCGCGCGGGCTGCTTTCGCAACTGTCGTGGGTGGTTGCGCTGTTATTGTGCTTCAAGTTTTCGGGCACGCTGGCACCGGCAATCGAACCTCTGATCGGCGTCGCTCCGCCGTTGAAGCAGTGGCTGGCGATGCTCGCCGTGTATGTTGGGCTGTGCGGCGTGTCGTTTGTCGTCGCCGGAATGCTGAGCAGTTGGATGGCGAAGGCAAAAATCATCGATTTTGACAAGCACCTCGGTGGGATTCTGGGATTCATCAAAGGTGTCATCATCTGCATGACAATCATGTTCTTCGCCATCACAATGTCCATTCCGATGCGGGATATTGTGAGTCAGACGTATTCCGGCTATGCAGCGGCGATCATCCTGCACAATTCCCGCCATCTGATACCCCTGCTTCCCGAAAACGCAGTCCCGACGGTGCGCAACGTCATCGACGACTTCAATAAGTCATTGCAACCCGGAGTGGACGACTTGAGCGGAGCGACGCCTGCTGAAGCCGGGACCTTCGGATCTGACTCATCCCCAAATGGCTCGACAACAAATAACGGCAGCGGATTTGATTTGTCAGGCCTGTTTCCAAACGGTCTGCGAGGCGGATCAGAGACAGGCGAAACGGGAGCCAGACGAACTTCCCCGGGCGGAAAAGAACCGTCACTTGAAGATCTGTTGAGTCAGGTGCCGGCGAGTCTGCAGAAAAGTCTGAACGAAAGAGCGATGGAAATCCTGCGAAACTCGTCGGCAGAGGAAAAACAGCGACTCTTAAATCAGTTAGGCGATTCAGCGTCGCAAAATGCCGGGTCAATTTTGACCGACTTTCTGAGCAGTTCGACAAGCTCAAACGGGCAGGGCGGTGCCGTGTCATCGGCGGCGACGCAGTTCGGTCAATATGAGTCTTCAATGCTGAATGAAATTGCCGGGATTTACAGCCAGCGAAACGACATTGTCGCGAAGTCCAAACAGTATCTTGCGGGGGTTCCGAGTGACGTTCAGCGCCGAGTTCTGCAGGACTGGCACGCCGATGCCATGGGACTCAACAACGACCCGGATCCCGGGACGGATGTGAACACTCGAATTGACGATCGAATTGTGCGACAACTCAACCGAGCGGACATCTCGCTGGATCGTCTGGATCGGGACTTGCGGACTCGCTTGAGTCAGGCGAAGCGTTGAACAGACTCATTCATCGCACGCTCAAGGGACGCCCGTCGGTGAATCGATTTCGACCATCGAACGACATCGCAGCAGAATCAACACTCTGGCAGCGGGGCAGGATTTTGAGCCTGAAAAATCAGCCTTTTTTTCGTATTAACATAACATAACGGACATTATCGGACGTTGCAGATGGTGTTTTCGGGTGGCTTGGCTTTGGGGAAAGAATGCAAAGAGAATCCGGACAGTGATGTTCGGTGATCCGGAATCACGCCGCCGGTTTACTTCGCGGCGGAATTGAAAGGCGATCAATCAGGGTGTACCTGATCTCGTAGCCACGTTGACCTTCGCCCTACCCGGCTCGTAAATTCTGAACTCAATTTCGCTTCTTTATCCGCCGGCGACCCGGCGACGCGGAATCCAGTTTCCGATCACGTGGATATGGCGGATCCGTCTTCGTGAAAGACGCCGATTCGGCGGTAGCGCTGGTAGCGGCGTTCAAGCAGATCCGGGATGGAAAGATTGTCCAGATTCTGGAGTGATTCGACCAGTCGCGCCTTCAGGGTCGTCGCCATCTTGAAATGGTCGCGATGGGCACCACCAAGCGGCTCCGGGATCACTTCATCAATCACACCCAGTTTTGTCAGATCTTTACTGGTAAACCGCAGGGCCTTTGCCGCCTTATCAGCGTGCCTGGAGCTTTTCCACAGAATTCCAGCACAGCCTTCCGGGCTGATGACTGAGTAGTAAGCGAACTCAAGCACCGCGACATGGTCACCCATGCCGATCCCCAAAGCACCTCCCGAACCACCTTCGCCAATCACCACGCAGATAATCGGGACTTCCAGCGTGGACATATCACGCAAGTTGACCGCGATATTATACGCCTGACCGCGTTCTTCTGCGCCAATCCCCGGATATGCACCGGGTGTATCGATCAGGCAAATAATGGGCAAACCATAGCGACTGGCCATTTCCATCTTTTGCATGGCCTTGCGGTAGCCTTCAGGATGAGCACATCCGTAGCAGCATTCGTTGCGTTCTTTCAGGTTTCGGCCTTTTTGATGTCCGACGAACATCACCTTTCGGCCTGCCAATCGCGCAAATCCCGTGACGATGGCTCGATCATCCCCAAACGCCTTGTCTCCATGCAATTCGACGAATTCGTCAAACACCAGCTCCAGATAATCGGGTGTTTGCGGGCGATCTGGATGGCGCGAGACCTGAACGGTCTGCCATGGGTCCAGATGCGCATAGCGCTCACGGGTCATTTGAGTCAGTTCAACCCGCATTCGCCGCATGATCTCCTTTTCGGCCGGAGTGGGATCCAGCTGCGATTCGAGCTTCAAAAGTCGCTCTTCCAGTTCGTACAGTGGCTTTTCAAACGGTAATTGATGCAATGCAGCCATGAACTTGACCCAGACGGCAGACAAACAAAGAGCGAAACGATCACGCTGTCCCGACTGGAACAGCGAAGAATTCTACTGACCAAGGCACAACCGATCGTCGTTCCCAGAGTCAGAGTCACCCAACTTTACGGGATTTGCGGGTTTGTGAAAATGCCGTCACTGAATCCCGTCGGAAAACACCGGCGATTTCTGCCGATTATCGCAAGTAACCAGAAGCACAAACCAGAAACAATGCGAGCTATGCGTTGACCTGATAATTTGCAAAGAACAGAACGAATGGAAGTTCTGTATAAAACACGGAGAAATTACAGGATATCCGGCAATTCCGTCATGAATTCCAAATCCGAATCCAACGAAGGATCGTCCGCTGCGGAGGTCGGCATGCGTCGCTCCAAGGGCAAGAGCACCGTTTTCGGAACCGGCGCCAAAGGTGGATTCTGTGAATTCTGTTGCTGAGTTGCAGGGTTTGCAGCGAGTGGCTGCGGTACCTGGTGCGCTGGTTGCGGCTGGGCCAGCTGTTGAACCGGCTGCTGAGGCATTGGCTGTTGCATTGGAATCTGACCGGGCATCATTTGCATCGGCTGACCAGGCATTTGCATCGGGTACGGCTGCATACCCGGCATCATCTGGCCTGGCATCATCTGGCCTGGCATCATCTGGCCCGGCATCATCTGGCCGGGCATCATGCCGGGATGCATCATGCCGGGATACATCATCCCTGGAATCGGCTGGCCCGGCATTCCGTACGGCATCTGTGGCATCATGCCCGGTGCCTGTTGAGGCTGTGCTGCCGAAGGTTTCACGCCTATTTTCTTCACGGCTTCCATTTCACCGATCGGTGCCGTCAGCCGCCCACTCTTCTTCGGCTTGGCGGGTGCCTCCAGTCCACGCGACACGCGGTCCGCATCTGCCCGACTGTCCAGTCGCTTATCGACACTCAGACTCTCATTGGCTTTCGCATCCTTAATTCTTCGCGAATTTAGCTCAGCCGGATCTTCCACGAAGCAGCGAACATTTCTAAAGAGTGACATGACTTCCCGCATCTCAGCCGGACGATCCTTAGGTTTCTTGGCGAGCAGTTTTAGTATCAAGGCATCCAGTTCCGGCGCGACGTTCGGATTCATGATCGAGGGCGGCGAAGGGGACTCGCTGAGATGTTTTGCCAGCAAATCACTGGGATTCAGCCCGGCGAATGGTACGACCCCGGTTGCTAATTCATAGATCGTGACACCCAGACTGTAGATGTCTGACTGCGGGGTTGGTGATTTCTTCAGGATAATTTCCGGGGCAATATAAGTCCGCGTCCCCATGATGTTCTTCTGCTTGCCCGCAACCATCTTCATCACACCAGACATGATCCGCGTGGCCAGCGAGAAATCGATCACGCGTACTTCTCCCGTCTTATTGACCAGAACATTGTCTGGTTTAATATCGCGGTGCAGCCAGCCTTTTTCATTCATGTGCACAAATGCCTGGCACATGGCTTCCACAATTTTCTTCAGACGGGACTGCGTTTCCGGAAGATTGCCGGAGATCTGGGTCTTCAAGCTGGGCGCGCGGAAATAATCCATGATAAAAAAGCCGTGATCCCGGTTTAACTCCAGCTTGTGGTATCGAATCATCGAGGGATGTTCAAACGAAAATCCAACCTTGAACTCGTGCTTCAGAACACTTTTTGCCGCCGAATCCTTCAGAGAAGCCGGAAGGAGCAACTTCATCGCCAAGGGCACGGTGGATCCAATCTGAGTCACTTCCCAGATTTGAGTGGACTTGCCCGTCGCCACACAGTTCTTAAGCTCGTAGCCACCGATGAGGTTTTGGTTTTCGCTCACGAGATCTGTCCCCAAACGATTCTGTTTCACGAAAGTATCCGACGGTCCGAAATTGTCACGTCCGCCATTCATGATAGGATAACGTCGCGTTTTCAGCGACTCTCGGGAGTATACGCAGGGCGACGGGGGGTGCGTGAAGTCGAAACTGCCAACTTACGTCATGTCGATGGAGAGAATTCCTGGCTCAATTTCACGGCGTTTCCGGCCCGGGACCGTACCCGTCGCTGAATTGTGGATACTGCCGAGATCTGACATAGTCCCGTCGTGCGGCCATTGCTGATTCGAACGAATTGTGGAGTGGCTGCATCGTGATCCGGGGTCAATTGTCATAGTGCCCTGCCCTTACCACACGTAACTTTTGAGAGTGGTTTTATGACGCTGCCGTTTTCCCGTAGTCCGATCATCCGGTTCGTTCGTGGCGCGATTGTCGTGGGTTTGATCTGTCAGGCGTGGACCGTAGTGGTATGCGCTGCGGATTCTTTTCAACACACTCTGTTCGCAGGATCGCTCATCCAACCCGGCGACGACGACGGTGCGATTCTGCGACGATTTGAAGTGCAGTTGCTGACGAACAATCAGGCTCACTTCTTTCACGTCATTGATGATGCCCGCCACGGATGTCCGTGGTCCGACAGTTTTGGCCGGACAGGCCCCGCAGTCGGAACGGACACTGTTCAGCCGCATCTGGTCTATGAATACGATGGCCATGCGTATCTGATCGGACTGCCACCGTTCGTTGTGGTATTGCCAGCGGACGTCGAGCCGGATACGACATGGGAACAGGCGGGCTGGCAAATGACGGCCATTGAGCAGCGCTCGGTCAACAACGTCCCGGCATGGATCGTGGAGGCGCGCGAACGTCGCGGTCGGCAACAGACATTGACGGTGGATGCGGCAACCGGCATGACGCTTCGGGCGGAAGCCGATGTATTTATGGGGCAGGGAGTTCAGTTCAAACTCACTCTCGCACACTCATCGGGCAAACTGCTTGAACAGGCCGTATCAGACAGGGTCAGGGAACTGCAGAACGAACTGCTGGCATTGCAGACCACACTGAAACGACGCCCCGACGCGCATTTGAGCGAACTGTCATCGCGACAGATTGCAGACGTGGTGGCTGCGACAGACCGCTTGACGGTCCTCGCCGCCGGTACACCCCTGGAAATGCTCGTGGATCAGATGAAGGCAGACGTCGCGCAACAGCAGAAACGCCTGGCATCAACAGCAAGCCTCGCCACGAAGCTCATGAATACTGATGCTCCGCAGTTTGTCCTGTCGCTGATGGATGGCGGGACGCTGGAATCGCAGAGTCTCAAAGGAAAAACGGTCATCCTGCATTTCTGGGACTATCGGGATGCCCCGCTTTCTGAACCATACGGTCAAACGGGCTACCTGGAGTTCCTGTTCAATCAGAAAAAAACGTTGAATGTGACCGTCGTGGGTGTGAGTACTAATCCAGACCTGCAAAGCACAGAGAATCTCAATCGTGGTCGCCGATCAGTTCGCAAGCTGTCTGAATTCATGAATCTGAGTTACCCGGTCGGTCACGACGACGGAGCTTTGCTGAAA
Source organism: Candidatus Kuenenia sp. (assembly GCA_043754375.1). Lineage (GTDB taxonomy): Bacteria > Planctomycetota > Planctomycetia > Planctomycetales > Planctomycetaceae > SXXK01. Next base: position 9,292 of record JAYUVA010000405.1, read on the forward strand.
GTTTTCGGTGATCCGCGCGAGTCCCGCGGACAATTACCACTGTGGATCGTGGTGAATTCAGACGGCAAAGTGGTGCATTATCATGCGGGCTTTTATGAGGTCGATGCCGCGCAGGGGCTGAAGGATCTGGAAGCCGTGTTGGCAGAACTGATCCGTGGAAAGTAATCAGCTCACGCGACAGATCAGCACTTTCAGGTATTCTGTTTCCGGGCATGTTACGCGGACAGGATGGTCAGCGGGTTGACCGCGGTTCTCCAGGACCTGAATGTCGCGACCGGTCTGGCGCGCCACTTCAGCCAGCATTTCCTGAAATTCATCCCGACTGACAAGACCTGAACAGCTGCAGGTGACAAGTATGCCACCCGGCTTAAGTACCTGTAGTCCCAATTGATTCAGGCGCACATAGCCGCTGATCGCCCGATCCATCCCCCCGCGCGTGCGTGCCATCCGAGGCGGGTCCAGAATCACGGCGTCAAACATCGTGCCCTGCCCTGCCATTGCTTCCAGTGCAGGACGCACATCATCACGTTGCCATTGACATCGATCGGCGACACCGTTGAGTTCTGCATTGGCCTTCGCCAGTTCCAGCGCGGACTCAGAAGAATCGATTCCCAGGACGGAAGCCGCGCCGCCAAGTTTCAATGCCGTGATTCCAAATCCACCGGAAAAGCAGAAGGCATCCAGCACCCGAGCTCCTTGCAGATACCGACTCGCCGCAAGGCGATTGTCGCGCTGATCAAGATAGCAGCCTGTCTTCTGCCCCTGCTGCACATCCACACCGTAGTTGACACCGAACTCATCGATGAACAAAGGTCGCGGAGGCTCCTGTCCCGACAGCAATCCATCGACGACGTCGAGGCCTTCCAGCTCGCGCATACCTTTTTCGGTCCGCAACCAGATCCCTTTTGGATGCATTTCGGCCTGCAACGCGGTCAGGATGGCCTCTCGATGCAGGAACAGCGCCAGACTGGTGAACTGCACCAGCAGGTAGCCGCCGTAGAAATCCACCGTCAATCCTGACAGGCCATCCGCTTCGCTGAAGATCAATCGGCAACCAGTGTTTGAAGAATTCAAATCAAAAATTCTCCGTCGCGATTCGACGGCCTGATGAATCGTCGCTTGCCAGAACGCTCCGTCCAGCGGACGTTCGAGTTGCCACGAGTACAGCCGCACCACAATGCGACTATTGGGATTGTACAGGCCCCAGGCGATGAAGCGGCCTTCCGAATTTACGAGTTTCGCAATCGTTCCAGGCGGCACGTCCTCCGACTTCATCCCGTTCACGCGGTC
>JAYUVA010000406.1:0-2827 GCA_043754375.1 Candidatus Kuenenia sp.
GCCTTATCCTTCCGCAACTGGCGGCCCGTCCAGTCGAGCAATTTCAGATACTGATCCAGCGTCATCGGCAGGCAACCCTTGTTGCTGGCTCGGCGAGTCGGCTGTTTTTCACGGACTTTCTTACGGGGCGGATCAAGTGCTACCGGAGCCAGCCAACCCGCGTGCTCAACACGCTCTTCCATTGCATCATCACCACGTCCCTTCTCACCCGCTCCGGGGGAGAAGGTGGCCGTCAGGCCGGATGAGGGGGCTTGCGGCTCAATGCCAGTATTCATTGCACTCTGCCGATCAACGATGCGTTCCTGCACACTGGTGAAATCACTGGTTTCCGGAGTCAACGCAATGCCCGCTCGAATCGGATTCAGATCCACATACGCCATGCACGCCGCAATCGCCATTTCATCCAAAAGCGGCTGGATTTTGTAACGCGCTTCCCAAAAATGCCCGGTCACCTCCTCTTCACGATTCCCGCGTTTTGCGATCGGCTCGGACAAACACTTCATAAACCACGATACGTTCGACAACCGTCTGCGCTTCTCTTTCAGACCGGAGGCATCACTGCGAATGTGATTGAGTTCGAATTCCGTGGGTTCCGCCGCTGAACGATCTTTCAGCCTCCGTTGTGGAAACAAGTTCCACCAACGCACGGCTATCTCGTCATCCGACCATGTTGCCACCACATCCGGGCGAGTCCGCACGACCACATGCATGTGATTGCTCAGCACGGCAAACCCCATGACATCCACCGCGAAAATCCCCGCCAGAACTTCCAGCCGATCACGAATCCAGTCCTTCCGATGCGAGAAATCCCTGCCTGTTTTGCTATCCGACCCGCACAGAAACGTCCTCCGCACACAGCGATTGATCACATGAAATACCTGAATCTCTGCATCCGCAAAAATCTCCCGCCGATTCACCCGTGGCATGACTAAACTCCTGAACACTAAAGGCTCACTTGGCTAACCGTAAACAGTGTAAATTGCCGAAATCTTCTTGTCAAGGTGACTGGCACTATTGTTCATATCCCTGGGCATTTCTCTGACATTGCTCTGCTTGGCTCATCATTTCATTATAGAAACTCCAATTGCCATCGTGGCCAGCATTGAGGCCCAATTCTTCGAACAGGCGGAATCCCTCATATTCATTATGCATTTTGGCTTGAGCTTCGAGGATTTCCGCATCAAGGAATTGGTTGGCCGTTTGAACAGGCATGCGCTGGGCTGCTACGTCAACCAATTTATTTGTCGCACTCGGATTTGCAGCGAGGTACGCAGCATAGAGTCGCCATGTACCCCATGAAGCGACCGCAACTTGGTTTGCGACACCCCACCAAAAGCCGACTTCGCGACCATTGAAATACGCATCAACATTCCCATATTGCGGCATGACATTGGAATGATCGGTATATCCCCAAGTCATGCAATCGATCATGCCGGTAAATGATCCGTCGAGACTGTCACTCTGTTGGCCTGATATAACGGTGTCGTAGTACGCACCGGGCAGTTCCCAGAAAAATGTACTCCAGTACGACTCGAGCCCTGTCGGGTCGGTTGCATTTGGCGAGCTATTCCGAACGTACCGACTGATATTGGTGTCCCCAGCCGCAAACCCCATCGGATCTTCGCTGATAAACCGACCAATCTTCGCGTCGTACCAGCGGGGTTTGTCAAGTGTCTGGCACTTGTAAGGGGTTTGCACTTGTAAGGGGTTTGTCAAATGTCTGGCACTTGTTAATCTTCATGTTTGTCAAGTGTCTGGCACTTGTTAACACTTGTTAACACTTGTTAACCTTGTTAACTTGCTTGTCAACTTGTTTGCTTCGGACGGAACCGCAGAATCAGGCATTCTCCATACAGGTTCAACTTCTTTTTGGCAGACCGCCTGGCCTCGATCTGTGCATCTCGCCAGTAGATTCCCGGTGGGAGCGGCCAAACCTTCGTAAAGACAAAGCCATTCAAACCGGTGGCCTCAACGCGCTGCTTAAACTCCTCGGTTACGAGTGTAAACCGCGGAGTTTGTTCCAGGCTAAAAATGGACAATCCTAACCCCTGTTGTGCATCCCTTTTGTGCATTCAACACACTGTGCTAGAATGACGATATGGCTACACAACTCACAACCGAACAACGCAACGACCTGGAACAGCACGGCAATCGTCCTGTGCCGGTAGTCGATCCTGTGACGAATGCCGTCTACTTTCTGGTCGCCGGAAATCTGTTCGAACGATGCAAAGTCCTTTTTGACGATGAACAGTTCGAAATCAGCGAGACCTACGTCGCTCAAGAACAAGCCTTGGGTAAAGTCTGGGATGATCCGGCACTTGACGTTTACAACGAAGAAGTCCCGCCAAAACAATGATATTCAATCGAGGTGATATTGTTACCGTTCTGTTTCCGTTTTCCTCAGGGACCGGAGCCAAACACCGCCCGGCATTGGTTGTACAGAATGACGTCAACAATCGCCGAATGACCAACGTGATTGTCGCCGCGATTACGACGACAAAGCACCGCAGCGGGCAGCCGACTCAATTGCTCGTGGAGTTTGCATCTCCTGTCGGTCAGCAGTCAGGTCTCGCGCACGATTCTGTCGTCACATGTGAAAACCTTGCGACGCTCGACAAATCACTCGTACGTCGTAAACTCGGGACGCTGACGGACGAGGCCATGAAACAGATCGACTTGTGCCTCAAGGTCGCGCTTGGGATTTAATAGCGTCCACGTGGTACGCTGCAGTTGCGTTTTTCCTGATCACAGTCCCGGTCGATATCACTCGTGGTTCGCGTTACATGGAGAAGTCACGCGCGGCGATGCACCAGGCTCGGTTGCGGCA
>JAYUVA010000407.1:0-5684 GCA_043754375.1 Candidatus Kuenenia sp.
TGCCTGAACTGGCTGCCGAACATGAAAGTGGCGATGGATGCGATCGTCAGTACGGGTGCTATCTGCGAAGCGGCGATCTGTTACACAGGCGACATCACGAATCCCAAACGTACAAAATATGATCTGAAGTATTACGTCGATCTGGCGAAGCAACTGGAAAAGATGGGCGCGCATCTCCTTGCGATCAAAGATATGGCGGGACTGTGCAAACCGGCGGCCGCGTCTCAGTTGATTCACGCACTGAAGCAGGAAATCGGCATTCCGATTCATTTCCACACGCACGACACGTCTGGCATTCAGGCCGCGTCAATTCTGGAAGGCAGCAAGGTCGGACTGGACATTGCTGACGCAGCGATGGCACCGATGTCCGGCGGAACATCACAGGTCAATCTCAACACACTCGTCGAAATGCTGCGGTTCGGCGATCGCAATACAGAACTCGATTCGGATCGACTGGATTCGATCGCCGAATACTGGCGTGGAGTGCGTGATTTCTACACACCGTTCGAAAGTGTGTCGCTGGCAGCAACGGCCGACCTGTATCGCCATGAAATGCCGGGTGGGCAATACACGAATCTGTTCGAGCAGGCGCGAGCTCTGGGGTTGGCGGATCGCTGGCCGGAAGTGTGCCGGATTTACGCCGAAGTGAATCAGTTGTTCGGTGATATCGTCAAAGTGACGCCAACGAGCAAGTCCGTGGGTGATATGGCGCTGTTCATGCTGGCGAACAACCTGACATGCGAAGACGTGCTGAACCCGGATCGCGACATTGCCTTCCCGGGCAGCGTGATCGATCTGATTGGCGGCGGGATGGGCCAGCCACCTGGAGGTTTCCCCGCTGCCGTGAAGAAGCGCGTGCTGCTGGGCAAGGAAGAATTCGTCGGACGTCCGGGTGAAACTTTGCCACCTGCCGACATGGATGCGGCAAAGAAGACGGTCGCCGAAATGGTGGAAGGCGAACCGTCAGGCCGCGATGTCATTTCATGGCTGCTGTATGGGCGTGTCTACGAAGAATTTGCCATGCATCAGGTGCAGTATTCCGACGTCAGCATTCTGCCCACGCCGAATTTTTTCTTTGGCATGGAGCCTGGTGAAGAGATTTCCGCTGACATTGAACCCGGCAAAACACTCATCATCCGTTTTGTGTCGGTCAGCACGCCGCACGCCGATGGAACACGGACGGTCTTCTTTGAACTCAACGGCCAGCCGCGGGAAATCACGGTGGCCGATCAGTCTGTTGAAGCCACCGCAGAAGCCAGCATCAAAGCGGACCCTGCGATCGCGGGCCAGATCGGATCCACGATGCCAGGGATGGTCGTGATCGTTTCGGTCAAAGTCGGTGACCGCATTAAGAAAGGTCAAAAGCTGCTGACTCTGGAAGCCATGAAAATGGAAACCACGATCACCGCCGACCTCGACGGCAAGATCCGCGACGTCCTCGTCCAGCCGGGTCGGCGCGTGGAAACCGGCGATCTGTTGGTCGTGATTGAACCGGAATAAGATTGCAGGCAGTTGAGGACACATGAAGATCATGCATCACGTTTTTTCCAGGAATCAGAGCAGTCTCAGATCAATTCGGACTTCGTTCGGATATCCTTCCGAAACCCGAAAGGAATCTGTTCTGTGACCAAGCGTCTGAAAAAAACAAAAGTTCTGCCTGCTGCGCCGACGGCGGAAATCCCTGATCAATGGCTTGGCCGGATTCATCCGGGGGATTGCGTTGAAACACTGAAGCAGATTCCGGATGGCTGCGTCCATCTGGCGTTTGCCGATCCGCCGTTCAATATTGGCTATGATTACGACGAGTACGACGATCGGCTCGACAGCGAGAAGTATCTTGAATGGTCGCGGATCTGGATGGCGAATGTAAAACGTATGCTCAGTCCGTCAGGGGCGTTCTGGCTGGCGATCGGGGATGAGTACGCGGCAGAGCTGAAAATTGAGGCTCAAAAGCTTGGATTTATCTGCCGCAGTTGGGTGGTGTGGTACTACACATTCGGAGTCAACTGCAAGTTCAAGTTCACTCGGTCTCACGCCCACATGTTTCACTTTGTGAATCATCCTGAGAGTTTCACATTTAACGTGGAAGAGATTCGCGTTCCCTCGGCTCGACAGCTGGTTTACAACGACAAACGTGCAGAGAGCAAAGGTCGACTTCCGGATGATACATGGATTCTTCGACCGCAGGACTGCCCGACTGGATTTAATGCGGAAGAAGATACCTGGTACTTTCCCCGTGTCGCCGGTACGTTCAAGGAGCGCGCAGGTTTTCATGGATGCCAGATGCCCGAGCAACTGCTGGGACGCATCATTCGAGCCTGTTCGAACGAAGGCGATGTCGTGCTTGATCCGTTCTCGGGAAGTGCGACCACACTGGCCGTTGCGAAGAAACTGAACCGCCGATTTCTGGGCTGTGAGCTGTCGAAAGATTATGCCACTCACGGAACAACACGGCTGAACGGCATCGCCAATGGCGACAAGCTGGACGGTGCTCCTGAGCCGAAAGTCAGTGCGCCTTCAACGGTTGAGGGGAAACCATTGACGGCAATGAAAAAGGCATCCGCTCGACCGCAACGGTCGCTGTTGCCGGAATGACGAAGGCTTTTCCGTTTTTGCACGCACATTTGCGTTTGTACCCAGGAAAATCGTCCATCACCGCTTGACGCAAATCCGTGTCCTGCGAGCATAACGTGGTCCGGCGAAGAATTCTCTGAGCGAGCCACCCGCTGCGGAATCAGGCTCATCAATTTAGATACTCAGCAGGGAAGCAGTGCACATGGCGCGTGGTAAGAATGGTCGGCGTGGCGGGAAAATCGATCCCGAAGAATTTGCCAACAATCCCGACATTGCCAGATTGCTGCGGCAAATGGGCGTTGGCGTCATGGGCGCGAACTCCATGATGGCCCCGCAAAAAACTGTCACCAGCGAACTGCTGAGTGAGTGGCAGGACGCAATCGACGGTCTGATCGAGGCTCACAGCGTTGATAAACGCAGCCGCGGCGAGCGAGTCAAAGGTTCGCTGGAACTGAAGTCCGTCAATCGCGACGAAGGCTGTGACGTTGTGCTGAAATGCGGCGCATCGACGTATCGGGCGTCATGGACGTTCAATCTGGATAAATTTACGTTCTCGACATCGTGTAATTGTGGTCATCATGATCTGTGCGAACATACGTACTTCATGGCCATGAAGATTCAGAATCTGCTCAATAATCCAAGGTCTGAACTGGTCACAAAGATCCTCGGTGAGGACCTCGCCGATCGAAATCTGAAGCAGACATTTTCGATGCTGCAGTCACTGGCGCGCAATGCGCAGATGGCGCTACCCCAAAGTGATGATCCTCCCGTGATCGACAAGCCGCTGACGCGCTTTGTGTGGGATGTCAAACTCGACCGATATTACAAGTCCGTTCATCTGGGCCCATGTTTGCAGCAGGAGAAAAAAAACGGCGGCTGGACGAAGGGTAAAGAAAGCACTCTGGAGGCATTCCTGAAGTCCTCACGCGAGCAGTGGACGACGATTGATCAACAACTTGCGGAACTGATCAAACAGGAACGCTGGCAGACTCCCACTCTGGAGCTCGCGGATGCGCTGAAAGTCCTTGCGGGGAGTGATCAGTTTACGTTCGACCGTGATCAGTGTGCGCTGGAAACACAACCGCTGGAAATCATTGTGCAGGAAGTCGAAGGTGGACTGCGCCTGTCAACCTCGGCGACTGATCTGATCCGCGCGCAGCCGGAAGGCAGCCAATCCTTCTTTTCAGATGCAAAGCGCGGTGTTCTCGTCGTGCTGCAGGAACAGCGCCGGGCCGTTTATTTTTCCGGCCCACCGCATTCGGGCGATATCTGTAATCATCTCAGGAAACAAGTGGACATTATTCCGCTTGAAAAGAAAGCCGCGTTGCTCCAGGAACTTGAACCGCTGCGGTCGTTTATGGCCGTGCGGCTGCCGGAATCCATCGCCGGGCAGGACGTGCCGTATCACGGTCAGATGACGCTTGTGCTGCAACTGAGACGCAACGGAATGCTGGACGCCTCGATCCAGGTGCGTGACCGTAATCAGATGTTGCAATCTCCCGGCGAAGGGCTTGCCAGAATTCACGAAACCGTTGACGAAAAGCCGGTCCAGTACGTGCGTAATCTCGCCGACGAAGTCCATCGTACACGTGAACTGGCAACGGAACTCAAGCTGAAACGCGGCGTTCCGATCAGCCGCTGCGGCTGGAGGATTTCCGACGCCGATGATATCAGCAATCTCCTGTCCGACACCGGGGCCGCCGTGGAACGCGGTGAACTGGTTGTGCTGTGGCACAAAGATTCCGTGAGTCGCTTCGATGTGATCGGCAGATTGACAGCGAATAACGTCCGCGTCACCGTTTCACGCCAGCGTGACTGGTTTGGTCTGAGCGGAACCTGCAAAATCGGGGACCAGGAAATTCCACTCAAAGATCTGCTGGCCGGAATGCACGGACGACCGACCAATGGACTCATGGAAATCTCCCCCGGCAAATGGGCTGCGGTCGCCGAAGAACTTCGCAATGCCCTCCGCCGACTGTCGGATGTGAGTCTGGAATCACGTGGAAAACTGCAGTTGGATGCGTCGGCAATTCCGGTCGTTGCGGCGCTGGAAGCGGCTCGGATTCAGGTCGATTCTGACAAGCACTGGGAAAAGTGCCTCAAACGACTGCGCGAGGCCACGGACACGGTTTACGATCCGCCGGCCGGTTTGAACGCGCACCTGCGCGATTATCAGCTGGAAGGATTTCGCTGGTTGTGTCGCCTGTCTCACTGGGGCATTGGCGGCATTCTGGCGGACGACATGGGCCTCGGAAAAACCGTGCAGGCCCTCGCGATGTTGCTCACCCGCGTTGAATCCGGTCCCACGCTTGTGATCGCCCCGACTTCGCTGGGTTTTAACTGGCAGCGTGAGTGCGAGCGGTTCACTCCGTCGCTGACGCCGATCGTGTTCCGCGACATCGATCGCATGGATCTGAAAAACCACGTTGGAGAGGGTGATGTTGTCATCTGCAGTTACGGACTTGCGCTGCGCGAGGCGGATCTGCTCAGGGACATCAAGTGGGGCACGCTGATTCTGGACGAAGCGCAAAACATCAAGAACAGCAACAGTAAGACGGCCGCTCAGATTCGCACGTTTGAGGCCGAGTGGAAAATCGCGCTCACGGGCACGCCGATGGAGAATCATCTGGGCGAGCTGTGGAGCATCTTCCACACAGTCGCTCCCGGAGTTCTGGGTTCATGGGAGCAGTTCCGTAAACGATTTGCGGCCCCGATCGAAAAAGATCGCAACAGCGACCGCCGTGAAGCACTGGCGCATGTGATTGCACCATTTATTCTGCGACGATCCAAGGCAGAGGTTCTCAAGGATCTGCCGGAACGTACGGAAACAAATCTGATGGTGGATCTGTCCGCCGAGGAACGTTCGCGCTACGATCAGATGCGCCTGGCTGCGGTCAGCGAACTCGATCAGATCGGCGATGACAGTCTGTCGCACGACCAGCGGTTCAAAGTGCTGCAGATGCTGACTCGCATGAGACAGTTGTCGTGTCACATCGGGCTTGTCGATGACAAGTGGAAGGGCTCCTCCGCGAAACTCGACGTGTTAATGGAACAGCTTGAACAGTTGAAGGAGCGCGGCAACCGACCACTGATCTTCAGTCAGTTCACAT
>JAYUVA010000408.1:0-5032 GCA_043754375.1 Candidatus Kuenenia sp.
GCGCTGCAAAATCTCAATCAGCCAAACATCGGTATCGATCCACGCCTGGCGTACGATGAATGTCAGAAATTTCGCTCACCGTTGGGACGAGTCATACAGGCCGCGATTCTGAAGGTGGGACGACCTCATGCGGAACTCGAAAAGGCTGTCGAAGATGCGGTAAGTCGGGAAGCAGACGAGATGGCACAGAATATTCGTCCGATCAATGTCACTGCCAGCATCGCCCCGTTGCTCGGACTGCTGGGCACGGTTCAGGGCATGATTCTGGCCTTCATGGTGATGAGTACGACTGCTGCCTCAGGTGCGGCGAAGGGACAGGAACTGGCACAGGGGATCTACACTGCATTGGTCACCACATTCGCCGGCTTGTGTGTCGCGATTCCGGCGATCATTATTGCGAATTCCCTGGAAGGCCGGATTGAACGACTGCTGCGCGGCATGGAGGATGTGTTCAACGAAATCCTGCCGCTGTTCGAACGCTTCGAAGGCAAATGGCGAGTCACTATGAAAAGCGATGCGTCGGGGGTGATGCTGAAAGGGACGAATCCAAAGCCGGATGCGGTGGCGTCTTCAAAGTCAGGAGATTCAGAACTGAAGATCCGGAAACCCGGACGCCCTGTAGCAATTGGCGAGGGGAAGGAACAGCCGCAGTTGCCATAGGCTGCGATTGGCGTGGAGTTAAGCGTTTTTCAGTGAGCGGCACGGCGCTCGCGGTCTGTTGATTTAGTATGCACCGTCAGGAATTTTGTTTAACCCTGAGCCGAAGGCGACGGTTTCCTCACGCCGTCGCCTCCGGCTCAGGGTTAAACGATTCAATCAACAGCCCGCTAACCGCCATTCCGCAGACAGGATAGAAATACAACCATGCGATTTCGCTTCAAGAACCGTAATGCCAGCAGACGCAACATTGACATGACGCCGATGATCGACTGCGTGTTTCAGTTGTTGCTGTTCTTCATGGTTGCCAGCCGGTTCGACGAAGAATCGAAAGTGTCGGGCGAAGGTTCGCTCGATGCACATCTTCCTGATGCGGTCGCAGCAATGCCGATGGTGATGCGACCAAAAGAAATGATCGTCAATGTGAATTTTCGCGGCGAGTATTACGTCGGCGGCGAAATGCATTCGGAAGCTCAACTGGGCGAGCGGCTGCAGCGGGCGGAAATCAACAATCCCGGAAATCAGCCGGTCGTGATTCGAGGCGATGAACGATCGGACTGGAAGTACATTGCAAAAGTGATGAGTCTCTGCAATCAGGCAAAGATTCGCGACTATCGTGTCGCAGTGGTGCCACCAGATGAAGTCACGGAGAACGGGGATCGATGAGAGATCTGGTCCGAATTGCGGATGACGATTTGAAGGATCTTACCCCTGGCCAGCGTCTGCGGATGTTTGGAGCCATCAGCATTGCCCTGACGTGCGGAATCGTGTCGCTTCGGGGCATGGCCATTCTGTTCACCGATGCGAAAGTTGTTCCACTGCCGGGGATGGATCAACTGCCGGGACAGATCGCGTGGGCCACGGTGTTAGTGGCCATGCTGGTCGCCGTCACGATTCTGGTACGTGGTGTGATTAAACGCCGCCTGCAGTGGGCGATTGCAGCCAGTCTGGTGATCCATTTTCTGCTGTGCCTGTCCGTTTCCGTCGTCGAATTTCGCGGTCCGCGCCCGATTCCCGCTGCTGCCGCTGAATTGCCCGGGGTGACCCCGGAAGAGTTCACGCTGCCTGATTATGCGGGAGAAGAAGTGCCCGATTCTGATGCTGTATGGAAACAGCAATCGGAGACTGCCACGCCGGACAACAATGTCGATGTCGCCCGCGCAGAAATGGAGATTGCCGACGCGAACAAGCCACAACCCGACGATGCGAAACAGGCTCCGACCGTCGAGAAGCTCGAGCCTCTGGAACGTCAGGAGCAGGTTAAACTCACCGCCGACGCTGCAGCAGAAATGGAACGCCGGGCAAAAGAGAGCGATTTGCCGACGCCACAGCAAGCCGACGCACCAGACGTCGCAACTGCAGAAAGCGCGCAGCCAATGCTGGACGTGCAGATGGATCAGGCGAAACAATCCAGTGAAGCTCCGATGACCGAGCGCGAACAGACTGAAATCGCGTCGGCAGATCAGCAGCTTGAGTCAGCGAGGTTGCAGGCTCAGCGAACGGAGGCGGCGAGCAGTCCGGAAGACGTGCAGGCCGACATGGCCGCGAAAACGAATACCAAACCTGAAGCGGCGATGGCTGCCAGTGAAGACGTGAGAGTTGCTACCCCCGACGCTCAGCAAATCGATGTGCGGGAACAACAGCTTGAAATTGCCCGCCAGCAGGCGGCAGCGGCATCCGGATCGGCCAGTGAGCCTGAGATGAACGATGCGCCTGCGTCTTCTGCCAGCCCCGCCGTAAGTCGCGCGCGGCCTGAACGGGCGACGGGAATCGGTGATCTATCGGCATCAGTTCCGACAACTGGCGGCGCAGTTTCGATGGCACGCAGCAGTGCAAATCCGAATGCCGCCGCAGGTAACGCCGGTGCGGAAAGTGTGGAAGTCTCATCCGCAACAAGGGTCGGCGCGCCAGCGCTGGCTGAGTCGTCTGTGGCCACGTCCAATCAACGCGGCTCTGCTGCTTCAGTGCCGGCAGGATCCGGGGCGGACGGATCATCGACGGCTGCGAGTGCTGGTCAATCGAATGGGCAAATTTCCGGAACCACAATCGCCAGATCAGCGAACGCCGGCAATCAACCGGCGATCGGAAATACAAACGGACAACCGGGGATGACGGGGCGCGGCGAGGGGCGACGGGCCGATGCTGTAGGAGCGACAGCCAATGAAGTCGGAGTTGCCTTAGCGGGACGTAACGGAACGCAGAACGGAGAAGGAATGATCGCCGGGCCTGCCAGTACTTCGGTTGGGCGGAGCCGGAACGGACTTCCGACGCGATCGAACTCAAACGGCGCCGTCAGCGGTCGTTCAGGTCCCGCATCGACTTCTGGTACGCAATCCGGACCAATGCGGTCATCGTCTGCGGCTGTTTCGGGACGGGGAACAGAACCAAGTGCCATGCTGAATGCCGATGCTGGACTTTCCGGTGGCACGAATCCTGGACGTGCGATGTCGCGAACTTCAGCGGCGATTGCCAGTCTGCCTGCAGGCGCTGCAGCAGCGGAACAAAGCGGCACACTCGTATTTGCGGGGCCCCAGGCAGCAGCGATCGGAGGTGCGCTGGCGAGCGGCGGTTTGGCCGGGCCACGACTGAATTCCGTTCCGCGTCGATCTGCCGGACTGCCCGGCAGCAGCGGTCCCGCCGCAACCGCAGGAGCACCGTCGGGTTCGAACGCTTCGCAACCCGCGCGAGTCGCCGTCGGCAGTCCGCGGGCTGGTGTCGGAAATAGTCAGCCAACCCTTGCCTCAGCCGATGTCGTCGCGGGCATGATCAGGAAATCCGTGCCGGGACCTGGCGGATCTCCTGAAGCACGAATTGCGGACAGTCTGTCCATGCGAACTTCCGAAGCCCGGCGTGAAGCCGCCAAGACGCTGGGCGGTTCCCCGGAATCGGAGGAGGCCGTTGAACGAGGACTCATTTGGCTGGCACTGAATCAGTATCCCGATGGACACTGGAGCATCAATGACTTCCCCGGTGAACCCACTGCTGATATTGGTCAGGGTAGTTTTCGCGCCGACAGCGCCGCAACCGGACTGGCTTTACTGGCATATCTTGGTGCGGGTTATACGCATCAGTCGGGAAAGTACCAGGACGTTGTGAATCGCGGCGTCACATGGCTGCTCAAACGCCAGAAACCAGACGGCGATCTCTTTGCGGACGAATCCGAATTCGTTTGGTTTTACAGTCACGGCATGGCTTCCATTGCAGTGTGCGAGGCGTACGGCCTCACAAAGGATGCCGCGTTGAAAGAACCGGCTCAGAAGGCGTTGAACTTCATCGTTGATTCACAGCATCCGGAATTTGGCGGCTGGCGATACCGTCCGAAATTTGAATCCGACACGTCTGTCTCCGGCTGGCAACTGATGGCGTTGAAGAGCGGCGAAATGTCCGGCCTGACCGTTCCGAAAGATGCCTACGTACGCGTCGGCAAGTGGCTGGATTCCGTGCAGAGCAAAACGTCTGCCGGACAGTTCAGCTATCATCCCTCGCGCGACGTCAGTCCGACCATGACGGCAGAAGGCTTGCTGATGCGACAGTATCTGGGAGTGAAACGCGATGACGCTCAGTTGATCGCCGGTGCGAATTTCCTCCAAACCCGCCTGCCGGATTCTGGCCAACGCGATTCATATTACTGGTACTATGCAACTCAGGTGATGTTCCACATGCAGGGAGAATACTGGAGTGCGTGGAATCATAGTCTGCGAGATTCACTGGTGGAGACTCAAACTCAGGAAGGCGCATTCAGCGGGAGCTGGGATCCCGCTCGTCCGACACCCGAAAAATGGTCCAAAGCCGGCGGACGGCACTACGTGACGTGTCTGAATCTTTTGATGCTCGAAGTCTACTATCGGCATCTACCGCTGTATCTGGAACTCGAAAAATGAAAGTTGAATTTGACGATCTGCCGCCGGCCTCCAGCTCTTGTCGTTATCCACATTCGGAAAAGAAAACCAGAGCCACTTTGTTCTACCCGAGCCAACGGTTTTGAAGTTGGGCATTTTGTCAGGGGCTGGAAGCCCGGCACATCGTCAGCCGGTGGCGTGAGCCGAATGGCACTTGGTTTACCTCAAAAGTAGCAGGCACACTCCGTGTGCCGTCCGCGTTCTCAGCGATTTTCAGGGCTACGGCACTTGGAAAGTGCCTGCTACTTTCTAAACCACGTGCCATTAGGCGCTAGCCGCCGGTGCTGACCGAATGCACAACCCGCGGCTACCGCCTTGCGGCTCACTCAACAACACGTCCCTCAGTCTTGGCCGCGCGGAGTATAGTATGCACAGTCAGCAACGTCCGGTGGCTCCCGCCTAATGGCAATGGATATGTCGGCCCTCCGGGCCTGAATTTTACAACTTCAAAAGCCACAGGCGGCGGTTTCGGCTCG
>JAYUVA010000409.1:0-2999 GCA_043754375.1 Candidatus Kuenenia sp.
AGTCGGCCAGATATCGGTCCGTCAACCCACCTGCCGTCACCGTGCCACCGGGATAGAGCACCTTCTGATCGGCATGGTTCCTGTCGATGTTGGCCCACCAGGTCTGGGCGTGACCGATGAAGATGGTCTTCGGATATTTCCCAAGCATCGTATGCAATCGCTCGAAACCCAGATTGTAGGTTTCATGCTGAAAGTGCATGAGGATCGGCACACCGTATTCGGCGGCCAGGGCGTAGAGGATCTGACTTTCGGCGGAGTCGCATTCCACGCCGAACTTCTGCTCACCGATGATGATTGCGCCGAGATCGAGGTACCTGGCAATCTCGACGCGGGCTTCCGGCAAATCGGTCACCTCGTTTGCTCCGAAATAAAACTCTTTCGGATACTGTCGAGCCATTGTCAGCGCGGTCTCATTGCCGCCAGCTCCCACGCCACCGAGGCCATTGTGCTTTCCCTCGGCCGTGGACGCACGACTGACCGGACTTCCCGCCGGCAGCAGGATGGTCTGCGTGACTCCCATTGCCTGCTGATGCGCGATCAACTCAGCACTGGTCCGTGCGCGATAGTTAGTGTGCTGGTGAATGTCGATAATCGGCTCCGCCGCCTCCGGATCTTCTGCCCCGCGCGCGGATGAAGACACCGCGAGGACACTGCCCGCCAGCGACGAGGCGAGGAAATCACGACGAGAGAAGGGATTCCTGGAGAACGCCATTTCAGCCGCCAACCAGTTCGCGAATCGGGCGGCAGTCTTCGGGCAGAATTCTGACGGGGCGTTCGCTGGTGTCGCGGACGTATTCGGT
Source organism: Candidatus Kuenenia sp. (assembly GCA_043754375.1). GTDB lineage: Bacteria > Planctomycetota > Planctomycetia > Planctomycetales > Planctomycetaceae > SXXK01. Next base: position 801 of record JAYUVA010000409.1, read on the forward strand.
GCTGTTGTAGGGACGATGCTGCATCGTGGGAAACAGATCGACAAACGGCGGCGTGACTTCGTTCGTGGCTCCCTGAACTCGAGCCACCACGGAACCGAAGTTCGGTATGCCGTCGCGCAGCACTTCACCCATCGTGAATCCGGTCAGATTCTGAAAGCTGGAATGTTCATCCCGCTGACCAACGATCGAACGCACGATGGAACAACGATGCGGCATGCCGCCGGAAAGGTACACCATGATCACGGACTTATGTCGGCTGGAAGGAGTACCTGCGGGCTTCTGCAATTCTGCCGCATTCAGGTCAGCCAACGTGAGCCCACCAATCCCAAGTCCGCCGACCTGTAGAAACGATCGTCGCGTCAATCCATCGCAATAGCGGTGAGAGCGACCAAAGAAATTCCACATCGGTGGGTTTCCGAACAAATTAAGGAAGGGCGGTGCAGGGAGGGCAATTCGGGGCTCAGCATGATAACCCCAATGCAACTGGGTTGCCAGTATCGATTGTTGCTGGCCGGCGACTGGATGAATTGACAATATTGCGCTGGTGCCAAAGCGGGTGTCAAATGTTCGCCTAACCCAATGCTCCAGGTGCCAGCGTCGGTGCGAACCACATCCGAAAACATGACACGTAAACATAAGGAGTACGTGTAAGTATTTGTCCACATACTGTTTTTGTAAACCTCATAGAATCTTACGCACAATTCCCATTTTATTGTTGTGCGTCTGATTGAGGAGGTGCGTAGGCGGTTACACTGCTTAAACGTGTCGAAACGCCGGGTGTTTGCACCCATGCACTTGTTTTTCAGCGCCATGGTAAGTGTCTGTCGCGATGGATCGCTGAATTCCAACGAACACTCGATGGTTTTACGAGTGGTCGTGACCGCAGCTGAAAAGCAGTTTGTTCAGGGATGACAAGGAAACGTTTTGGGTAATTGTTTGTAAAATCTGCGGTGACAAGCAACTTCATTGTTGTTTCACGATCCGTGTGTTTTTAGCATCGTCGCGAGCCAGTGCCTGTTTTGCCGGGCGTTGAAGAGTGTTTTTGAGGAATTGAGCATGTCATTTCTGTGCGGGCCTCGTTTGCGATTTTCTTTCCGCGTGAATTTACTGACGATTGCCAGCGTGCTGTGCTTAACTTTGTCGGCGTACAGTCCGGTGGCCGAAGGGGCCATCATCGTGACTTTCGGAACGTCGGCTCCCGATCCGATGATCGCGGGGTCTTCAGGAACTGTCGACGTATTCGTCGCCAGTACCGGCACGGACACGCTGGATTTCTTTCAGGTGGCGGTCAACCTGACGCCTACGATGGGATCGCCGTTGAGTGGGCTTGTGTTCGATACGCAACTGGATTCTCAACTTTCAGACGCTAATTACGTGTTCGCCGGGGTGAGTTTTGACCAGATTTCGGGTCAACCCGTCGGTTTGTCGGGGACCAGCAATTCATACATAGGTGCTGATGCTACGGACGATGGCAGCAATGCCCCGCTTGCGGGATTGCCTGCTCCCATTAGTCTGACCACTACCGCCAAGTTACTGTACCGGCTGAACTTGAACGCTGTGACAGCCGGGACGTATGAAGTCAGTTTGGACATCGCCAATACCGGGTTCCTGGACGACCTTGCGAATTCGATCCCGTTTAGCAGCCCAATCAACGGCCCACTCGTTGTGATGAACGGGGCAGCAGCCGTACCGGAACCAGCATCAACGGCGTTCCTCATTGTCAGCCTTGCCGGTGTCGCCCTGCGGCGGAGGTTTCGCGGAAGTTTGTCCACAAGGAATTCTTAACCCGCATCTCCAAAAGCACAAAACCGGATGACCAAAGTTCTCTTCAGTCAGCCGGTTTCAGGTTTTTAGTGCTGGTTGCGTTTGCTGCACGATCAGGTTCCTTCTGAGCGGTGTGATGGATCAAAGCAATCGACCGCTGAACCGTCGTGGTCCAGACTTGCCGATCGAAACAGGTCAGCGTGTCTCAACGAATGCTGGTCGTTGAGTGACCTGGATCCATAATATTGCTCAGTGAAGAACTTCGTCCGGCGGATGGCGTTGGTGTCCTGCAGGTGCCGGAGGTTTTGGCCATATCCTTCAGTGTCTGACTGCGAGCGACTCGCACGGCTTCAACCAGTACTTCGTCACCATTCACCACTCCGTCGCGGTCATTGATTTCGACATCCGGTGTGACACCTTCGCCAGACATTTTAC
>JAYUVA010000410.1:0-4651 GCA_043754375.1 Candidatus Kuenenia sp.
AAATCGCCAACGCGAAGGTACGAGAAGCCGCGGAGTCCGAGCAGCGTGCCAGCAGACTCAGTGAGCAACTCAATACGAACACAGGTCTGGCCGGGCGCGTCGATCAGTATCAGTATGCCGCACGGATGAATCTTGCTCAGGCAGCTTGGAACCAGACGCAGATCAGCGAAACGATCCGGCTCCTTGGACTGTATGACCCGGCGATCGGGAACCAGCGTGGAGACGCAGACTGTCGCGGTTTTGAATGGTATTACTGGAACCGCCTGGTACATTCCTGCCAGAGCAGTTTCCCCGCGCGAACACCAGTGAACGCAGTCTTCAGCCCGGATGGAACGCGGCTGGCCATCGCCGGACGTAATGGAGTCACGGTTTGGAATATGGGCACCAGCGAAGTCCTGCACCGACTTGGAAATGAAGACGCCCTGACGGAGACAGTCGCGTTCAGTCCGGATGGTCTGTCGCTGGCGGCACCGGATGAAAGTGATGTGACGATCTGGGATGCTGCAAGCGGAGATGAGCTGATCAAATTGACCGGGCATGCCGGTGAAGTTCTGTGCGTGGCCTTTAGTCCTGACGGAAAGCGGCTGGCATCATCGAGCAAAGATTCCAGTGTGAGAATTTGGGATACAACGAGTGGAGAAGTGCTGCTGGATTTGAAACGACAACACCTTTCCGCAGAAACCGTTGCGTTCAGCCCTGACGGGAAACGGCTGGTATGGACGGATCGAGTTGGCACCACAGTTTGTGATACTTCCGATGGTCAGCCCATCATCCAACTGGAAGGCGAAATCGGCTGCTGGATTAAGAATGTTGTGTTCAGCCCGGACGGGGAGCGTCTGGCTTCATCGGGCAGCGATGGCACGATCAAAGTCCTGGATGCTGCGAACGGTCAGCGGGTGCTCACGATAAGAGTACAACTCGATAATAATTCCAAAGTGGCATTCAGCGAAGACGGCAACCACCTGGCGTCCGCAGACGGAAACGCGGTGAAAGTGTGGGACGCCAGAACCGGACAGGAGCGACTGACTCTGAAAGGTCACGTCTCCGGCGTCAGGAGTGTGGAGTTCAGTCGAGACGGGAAACGGCTGGTATCAACGAGCAGCGATGACACAGTGAAGGTTTGGGATGTCACAGGCAGCTCGCAGGCCATCCTGATCCCTGGGGATTTTGGCAATAATCCGCAAGTGACATTCAGTCCGGATGGAAAACACCTGGCATCCGCCGGTGGGGATTTTGCAAAGATCTGGGATGCCATGAGCGGCGAACACATTCGCACTTTGCAGGGAGAACCGTGGTGGGCCTATGGCGTGGCATTCAGCCAGGATGGCAAACGGCTGGCGTCGGGAACTCAGAAGGCATTGAATATCTGGGACGTCAGCAGCGGTCACGAGCTGCTTCGAATCCCACAGCTGGCCGGTGACGTGACCCGTGTGGTGTTTAGTCCAGATGAAAAACGACTGGCCTTTGTGTGTGGTTATGCGGCAAACATCCATGACTCCACGACTGGCCAGGAACAGCTGGTTTTGAAACTGGGCAACTACAATGTCGTGCAGAGTGCAGCGTTTAGTCCGGATGGAACTCGTCTGGCCACAACTGGTCTCCAGACATTAAGGATCTGGGATTCCGCGAGCGGTCAGGAGACACTCTCGCTGAACGATCTCCAGGATTCCTTCACAAGCATCGTATTCAGCCCGGACGGGAAGCGATTGGCTTCGGGCAACAATAACAAATTGGATATCAGGGACGCCGGGAGCGGAGTACTGATGCTCAGCCTGGAAGGACATACGGGCTGGGTGATAAGCGTGGCTTTCAGCCCTGATGGAAAACGGCTGGCGTCGGCCAGCGCTGACGGCACCGTCAAGCTCTGGGATACCGACAGCGGTCAGGAGACACTGACCCTGAGAGGACACATGGGAGCAGTCTCAAGCGTCGCCTTCAGTCCGGATGGACTGCGGCTGGCGTCAGCGGGCGAGGACGGAATCAGAATCTGGGACGCGCGGCCCTGGACGCCCGAATTGAAAGCAGAGGACGAGGCAATAAGGCTGATCCGATTCCACCGAGCCAGTCCACTGGCGGAAGACAAACTGACAAACTCTGCCATTTGCAACCTGATTTCATGCCAGCCTGCGAACCGGTTGTCCAAGTCAAAACTCCGCGCTGCGATCACCGCTGATTTGACGATTTCTGAACTGGTCCGCCAACGGGCCCTGGAAATGGTTCGCGACTGACTCGAAGGCATGTCACAGATGTGGTAATCCACTGACGCCACCGTTTCCGAGCCATTCCGCGAACTGTCCGGAGGCGCAGTGGAAAGGGTGTGTATTGGTTCAGCGTAAGTCGTGGAAACGGGTGAAGCAAATAGCAGAGAAGTGAAGCGGAGAGAGAGCAAGTGAACCCATGAACAATGATCGTTCCGTTCTGGTTTTTGTCACTCTTGCGGCGATACTGGTGTTGTGCGGATTGAGAGCTCAACACGACCTGCTCGCATCCGAGGCGACGGATGACACGATACAGGAGGATCGCGAAAGAACCCAGCTTGCTGAAAAAACACTTGCAGCCAAATCGGACCGGTTCAGTGATTTGCAGGAGCTTATACGCACCCACATCGAATCCGCCCGTCGATTACAAGCAACCGAAAAGTCGGCAGAAGCCACGGCAGACTTTCGTGAGGCAGTTGTGATCCATGAAAAGCTTCAGTCGCAGTTCTCGAACGAGCCGGAGTACCGCCGGAAACTGGCCCTGAGCCACATCGTTACGGCTCAGGTGCTTCTGGCGGCGGGTCTCCACGAGGAGGCCGACAAACTCTATGACCTGGGTTTTGGCCTCTTTAAGAATCTAATCGCCGACTTTCCCGACAAGAGCGACGATCGCATCGAATTCTTACGCACGCAGATCTTCGACTGGGGTAACCCGCTCAAGTCGGCTGGTCAACTGGATGACGCCGAAAAAGCCTTTCGACAAGTCCAGGGACAAGCAAGTGAACTGGCAGCCAGGTCTCCCGAAGTGGCCGGGTATCGCCTTCAACTTGCTCACAGTCACAACGGTCTGGGCCATACGCTGTGGCAAAAAAAGGAAACCAGGGAAGGAGAGAAAGAATGTCGTGCCGCACTGGCGCTGTTTAAGATGCTTGCGGCGGACTTTCCAAACATAGCTGAGTATCAGTCGAACGTCGCCGAGTGCAACGCACAACTGGCCGGATTCATTCGGCAGGAAAACCGACCTGTTGAAGTCACAAAGCAGATACTTTTGGACACTGCAACGCGTCTGAATAAGGAGGCTCTTCAAAATCCGGACGACGTGCCCGTTGCCCGGGAATTGGCGGACACCTACCGTCAACTGGCGTTGGTCTACAAGAACAACGGACAGGAATTGCAGGCGGAGCAAGCTGAAAACCGGGCGCGAATGTCGATTGCCACATCAGTCGCCGGGCTGTCGCTCAATTCATTGCTCGAATTGATCCCACAACGCGATGCGTGGGCTGTGGCGGCAGATGATCCTCTTGACAGACTCGTCGAACAACACCCCGCAGAAACCGTCGTTGCGATTTGTGATTCGCTGCGAAATGCCAGGCCCGCGGTACGTCGCGGTGCGGTCATGGCTCTCGTGCGACTGTTTGGGGAAACGGAGGAACTTGATGAGATTCAGCCAAAACCAAACGATCACAATCGTGTCGTCCCTCCGACGGTTGCTCTTATCCTCGGTGCCAACGGGACCAGGGCCGAAGTTGCGATTCCGGCTCTGCTCGACGCCGCTCGTGACCACGAACCTCTCGTCGCTCGGGCAGCCATCGTTGCCCTGAGGCGTGTCGGTGCGGATTCCGAGATCGTGATTGGCGCGTTGGCTGCCATCGCTCAAGATGGCAGCAACAGTCAGCGGAAAATTGCGATCGACGCACTTGGAGAACTCGGTCCTGTGGCGAAAGCCGCGGGGCCAGTTGTCATCGCAGCGCTGACCGATAACGATCTGGCTGTGCGCGCCGTTGCGAAGCGAACATTGCAGCGCATTGACCCTCAACTGGCCGTGACCCGGTTCGGTCCGCCGTTTGATGCCGTTGCGGCAGGTCTGGAGGATCGCGCGACACTCCAGGTCGGTGCCGGTGATTGGCCACAGTGGGGAGGTTCGCGGCAGCGCAACAATACGCCGTCCGGAAAAAACATTCCAACCACGTGGGATGTGGAGAGCGGGAAGAACATCAAATGGGCGGCGAAACTTGGTTCGGAAACTTATGGTAATCCGTGCATTGCGAACGGAAAGGTCTTTATTGGTACCAACAACGCCAATGGTTACCTGCAACGTTTTCCGAATTCCGTGGATCTCGGGGTGATGTTGTGCTTTGAAGAAGCGACCGGCGGGTTCCTCTGGCAGTACTCCAGTCCAAAACTGGCCACCGGTCGAGTTCACGACTGGCCGTTTGTGGGCATGCCATCAACTCCAGTTGCCGATGGCAGTCGTGTTTGGGCCACCACCAATCGCTGCGAGATCGTCTGTCTCGATGCCGAAGGTTTCCGGGACAATGAAAACGACGGACCTTTCCACGAGGAATCGAACCAGAACCACGATGAGGCCGACATCATCTGGAGGTTTGACATGATGAAAGAACTGGGCGTCTCTCCGCACAACATGAGCCAGTGTTCAATCCTTATGGCCGATG
>JAYUVA010000411.1:0-3961 GCA_043754375.1 Candidatus Kuenenia sp.
TGCTGCCGGCCTGCAATACACGATGGTCGATGACTATCACTTTCGCTGTGCAGGAATTCCGCAGAACGAACTGATGGGCTATTACGCCACAGAAGACGAAGGCCGAATTCTGTTCATGTTTCCGGACAGCGAGCGACTGCGGTATCTGATCCCGTTCGCGGAACCAGAAGAGTGCATTACGTATCTGAAAGAGATTGCAGCAAACTACGACAACCCCGTGATCGTGTTTGGTGATGATGGCGAAAAATTTGGCTCATGGCCGGAAACGCATCAACACGTTTACGAAGACGGCTGGCTTCGAAGATTCCTTGACCTGCTGCGGGAAAACGAATCGTGGCTGAAAGTGACTACGCCGTCCGGAGTTCTTGACCATGTCGCTCCGATTGGTCGTACGTACCTTCCGGACGCCAGTTATCGCGAAATGACGGAATGGGTTCTTCCCCCGGCGCAGCAGCAGGAATTCGTAAGTCTCACGCGGTTGTATCCTGAGAACGAAGAGTGGCAGCGTCTGGCACGATTCACGCGTGGCGGCTACTGGCGAAATTTCCGGACGCGGTATCCGGAAAGCAACGAAATGTATGCGCGCATGATCGACGTCAGCAACCGGCTTGTCACGTTACAAAACCAGGCGAACCTGTCGGAGGATCATCGCGAAATGCTGGAAGATGCCGTGACGCATCTGTATCGCAGTCAATGCAACTGCACGTACTGGCACGGAGCTTTCGGTGGACTGTATCTGCCACACCTGCGAAACGCTGTCTTCAAAGAACTGATTCAGGCCGAAGTCCTGATGGATCAGGTAACGCGCGGAACAGGTGCCTGGGTCGATGTTGCTGTCGGCGATTTCAATCTGGACGCACGGCAGGAAGTGAAACTCAGCAACCATCGCATGGTGGCTTTGCTGTCTCCTGCGATGGGAGGGCATCTTTACGAACTGGATCTGAAGGCCAGCGAAGTCAACATTCTGGCGACGCTCAATCGTCGTCCCGAACCCTACCATCAGCGCATCATCGATTTTGCCAACATTGTTGTTTCGACCAGCGATGCGGATCTGGCGGCAGTCTCGAAAGAGATCAAATTCCGTCAACCTAACCTGCATCAGAAAATCACGTACGACAAGTGGCCACGCAAAAGTCTGGTCGATCTGTTTCTGCAGCCCGGAGCGACGCAGGATGAGTTTCGACGCGGCGGCGCTGTGATCGGCGACTTTGCAACGGGCGTCTACGACGCCAGTGTTCGCAAAGGCGAACAAAAGATCGCCGTGGAAATGCGACGTAAGGGATGTGTGAGTGATCTGAAAGGCGAGGTTCGTAAGATCGTCGTGCTGTCGTCGGACCGACCCAACGAACTGCTGGTGCAGTATCACGTGATCGGGTTTGCCAGAAATGTGCCATTGCATTTTGCCGTAGAACTGAATTTTGCTGCCATGCCAGGCGGTAACGATGATCGATACTTTTACGATGCGTCAGGTCAACGCCTGGGAACTCTGGATACACTCCTGGATCAGTCGGACGCCGATCGCATTAGTCTGGTGGATGAATGGCTTGGTCTGGATGTTTCGCTTGAACTCTCCCGAGCCGGTGGGATCTGGACGATGCCGATTGAAACCATCAGCCAGTCCGAAGGTGGTTTCGAGGCGGTGCATCAAAGTGTCTGCGTTGTGCCTCACTGGGAATTTGTAATGCCCGATGAGGGAGCATGGGTTGTTGATCTCCGCGTCATCTTTGACAGCAGCGTCGCGGCCGCCCGCAAATTGGCCGCAGTGTCCTCGCGAACAATCGCTGTCCCGGTCGCTGTCGGGGCCGGCGCAGCGGATCCAGCCTTTGAATAACGGCAGTCAGGCCTGCACGCTGAACAAATCGATGACCGATCCCTGTTGGTGGCCGACGGCGATCAAGGAACGACCGTCCGTCGATAGCTCAAAATCATGGACATGCATCGGAGCATTGTCCTGAGTCAGCAGTGTTCCATCTGCCATATTCCAGACGCTGACAAAGCCGCTGTTGTCACCGCCAGCCGCAACAAGGTATGCGTCGTCCGGACCGAACTGCAGAGATTCCACAAGCCCCTTGTGCTTACTGTCTTCAATTTCAAAGCGGCGTGTACCAGTCTGCCAATTGAAGACTTCGATTCGTGACACACCTTCCAGGTGGTCTATGTTCCCGACTTTTCCCATGCCGCCCACTGCGAGTTGACTGGAATCGTTTGAGAAAGCCAACGAACGAATGCCACCGATCGAATGGCGTCGAGCTGTCGGATCCCAGGTGTACATGACCGGTGTCTCAATTGTAGCGGCGCGTTGTCCGTTGGTCGCGTCTCGCACCAGCACACGTCCGGTTCGATCGCCGGTCGCCAGCCATTTGCCGTCTGCAGAGAACGCAACGGCATAGAGCATCGAGGGGAATCCGTGCGGAGTTTTCAATTCGTAGTCACCCCAAGTGGCCAGGCACTCGCCTGTCGCAGCATCCCAGAGTTTCGTCTGCATGTCGTCCGCAACACTCGCAATTCGAGTCTCATCAGGACTGACTGCCAGCATTCGTATCCAGCGCCCATGAGCATCTGCGACGCGGCGAATGATTTCTCCACGGTCAGCATTCCACCAGATCAGAGAGCAATCGTAGCTGCAGGACACAAGTGTTTCTCCGCAGCGAACCAGCCCCATAACGTAACTTGTGTGTCCGTTCGCACCCAATGTTGAGGGCTCGATTTTCAAAGCCGACAGATTCGCACGCTGAATCGAAAAGTCCGAGAGTCCTGTGTAAATCAACGACTTGTCTGATGCTGTTGCCAGACAAAAGCCGATCCCAGGCAGCGAGAATGTTTTCTGCACTTTGACCGCATTCGGTAAGGTGGCCGCGGTCAGCGCGGCAGCCTGAGAATCGGTGCTGGCCGGAGTGTTGTTTTCGTCCATTGTTGCTTCCAGCGAGATTGGTGTTAACTCAAAACTTCTGCAATTGGTTTCGAACCAAAATCCGCCAGCGGCACAGGCCTTGCGCCAACAGTGTATTCGTCCTTGTGGTCGATCTCCAGCGCTGACAGAATTGTGGCGAATAAGTCAGCGGCTGAAGCTTCGCCCTCGACGACGGTATGGCCTTCAGGATCAGTCTTACCATACGCCACACCACCCCGAATTCCAAGTCCCGACAGGCTGCAGCTCCAGGCACTCGCAAAGTGATCACGTCCGAGACTGGAATTGATCTGCGGTGTTCGTCCGAATTCACCAAGAGTGATCACCAGCGTATTTTTCAGCAGGCCGCGTTGTTCAAGGTCGTCCAGCAGAACGGACATAGAATGATCCAGATCCGCACACAATTCCTGATGCGTCTCAAAGTTCTGTCCATGACTGTCCCACCACGCGCGGGCCACTTTGACGAAGGGCACGCCCGCTTCGATCAGGCGGCGAGCGATCAGGCACTGATGGCCAAACTGAGACGGCCCGTACCGAGCCTGCACGTCCGCCGGCTCCTGTGTGATGTCAAACAATTCTGCGCTCGCCATCAATCCGTGTACTCGGTGATACGCCGAATTCTGGCTGTCAACTGGGTGACTTCTGCGAGAAGCGGCAAAGCGTCGTCCCAGTGAATCCCGCAACGCGGCTCGGTCATGATGATCGATTTCTGAAACTGTCTCAAGCCGGGCAATGTTTGGCGGGATCATGCTTTCGGACAGGAACATCGGCGCATACCGGGCACCCAGAAATCCGCTGGTTCCTTTGCGACGGCCCTCGGTGGACGTATAGAGAGATACATAATCAGGGACCCTGCTTTCCAGTCGTCCCAATTCCCGGGCGACCACAGCGCCGAGGTCCGGGTACAGGATGCCGGGATCCTTCAGACGGCCCGTCTCCATCAGATCTGCGCCACGGCCATGATCGGCGATTTTTGTGTTCAGAGATCGGATAATTGCCGTATGCTGCATCCGTTGAGCCAGTTCGGGAAGCAGTTCGCTGATGTGGACTCCG
>JAYUVA010000412.1:0-5292 GCA_043754375.1 Candidatus Kuenenia sp.
TCAACGGCTTCTCCCAGATGCTTTGAGATATGAAATCTGTCATGCACAATTTCTGCCTGAGGGACGTTCTTCGTGGCGCTGGTTTCGAAAGATTTTCAGATGGATGGCACCATGACCTTGTGTCGCGCAAGCGGATCGATTTGCTCGGGAGAAACGAAGTGGTCTGAGTCGGCATAGCCAAGTGTTTTGGAACGTCCATTCCTGCGGCGTTTCAGTCGGACGAAAGGGTGGTCGGGAACTGGGGCAGGGGATCATACCGAAAGCCAGACGCTATTCGAAGGGCAGGAAAGGAGTGTCTTGTTTTTCCAACAAATCTGGCATGCTGGACGCACGTATTCAAAGATACGGCATAGAGCAGGCGAAACGCCGACCGGGAATTCCTCTACAAAAAGTCCGAAATGATGGTGTCTGCGATGAGTAGACCTTGAGTCGTGAGCGAAACATAATCAGCTTGCTGCGTCAGAAATCCGCCGTCCAGATGCTGTTGAAGTGCAGCACCGGCAAGGTCCGCGAAACGCAGGCCGAAGCGTTGTTCAAACGCCGGTACGTTGAGGCCTTTGCGCATCCGCAGTGCCAGCATGATGGCTTCGCGGGCCTTTTCTTCGATTGACAGGTCTTCGGAATCTTCCACGGCGGATTCATTCTGCTGCCAGGCTTTCAGCCAACGCACAACGCTCCGGACATTCGTGCGCCGTACACCGTGCAGATAACTGGCAGCTCCGGGGCCGAACGCGAAGTATTCATCAGCGTTCCAGTAGACCCTGTTATGCCGACACTCGAATTCAGGCTGAGCAAAGTTTGAGACTTCGTAATGCCGCAGGCCCGCGTCTGTCAGATGCGAGATCGCGTCAAGATACATCTGTCGCTCAAGTTCGTCAGGAGTTCTCTTCAACTGGCCATGCTGTTCGCGGCGAAAGAACGGCGTGTCTTTTTCAAAGGTCAGGCCATACGTGGAAATATGCCGAACCGGCAACGATGTCGCGACTTCAAGCGTCCGTAGCCAAGACAAAGCCGTTTGCCCGGGAACCCCAAAAATCAAATCCAGACTGACGTTTGGAATCCGTCGCTGACAGCGTCGCACCGTCTCAATAGCCTGAGCACCCGTGTGAGTACGTTCGAGTGTTTTGAGCACCTCATCGTCGAACGACTGCACGCCCAGACTCAAACGATTTACGCCATTTTTCGTCAGCACGTCCAGGCGTTCGTCGTCGAGTCCATCCGGATTGGCTTCGACAGAAATCTCCGCATTCGCCGTCGGGTGAAAGTGCTGCTGAATCAGTGCAAAGAGTGTCTGCAACGTGTTCGGCGATAAATGCGTGGGCGTGCCACCGCCGACAAAAATGGTATCAACTTCAACAACGTCGCCCACGGTCCGGCGATGGGCCTGCAACTCATTGTCCAGCGCCTGCAGGTACTGTGGAATCAAATGATCACGATCCGCCACCAAGGCAAAGTCACAGTAGCCGCAGTGATGCAGACAAAACGGCACATGAATGTAGACTGCCCGGGCAATCGCCGGGGATTGTTTCATATGTTCGTCGGTGACCGAAGTCAAAGTTGGCGTTCGAGGTTCGTTAATCAATTCATCATCTTCGGCCATGCCCGGAGACTAACAGACGCGCCAGAGTCAGGAAAGTGACCGTCCCGGCTGATCGAGGTGACTCATTCTGCCTCCCCCGCCGGATGCCCAGGTCGGATCGAGAAGTCATACAGACCACCACCCAGCACGGCCCCGACGATCGGTGCGAGAATATAAACCGTCAGCCATCCGAGATCACTGAATCCCGGCAGGGCAATGGAGCCCCAGCCTGCGAGGCTGGCAAAGACTCGTGGTCCGAAATCCCGTGCGGGATTGAAGCATGCCTGAGTTAACGGTGCGATGACCGAAATGAGTGCGGCTACGGTGAGTCCGATAAAGACGGGTGCCATTCCGCTGGTGGGCGATCCTGCGTTACGTTCGTCGGTCACGGCGAACACGACGAAGGCCAGAATCATGGTGCCCAGAACTTCCGCCAGGAATGCGCGGCCTTGAGACATCCGCGACTTGAGTTTCGCGTGAGCCACCGGCGAGTACGGTCCAGCGCCGTCTCCCAGCGATCCGGGTGCCGGGTAGTATTCGCCGTAGCACATGGCCGTCATTTCACTTCCCGGCGCTCCGCGCACGACGCCTTTGGATGCTTCCTTCGCCGTAATGTGCGGTTCGAAAAGGATGAACAATGCGGCTGCGGCGATGAAGGCACCAGCCAGTTGAGCCCCGATGTAAGGCACAACATGAGTTTTTGGAAAATCGCGCCAGACGGCACTGGCAATCGTCATGGCCGGATTAATGTGCGCACCGCTGACGGCCCCGACCGCATAGATCGCCAGCATGATGGCCACCCCCCAGACAATCGCCACCTGCCACAACCCGCTTTGTGCCCCCGTCAGGACGGCGGCATGAACCGCTCCACAGCCAAAGAAAACCAACAGAAACGTTCCAATAAACTCAGCGACCAGAACCCGTCGCAGTGAAGCACCAGCCATTTTTGTCCCCAGGAATTTGCCTGCAACGCGGTCGTCACAATACGCCTCAGCAATTTATAGTGTCTGCTGCACCAAATGTTTAGCCTCAGGGCAAGGCGCTCACGGCTGGCCGATTTTTCAATTGGCAGGGTGTGATGGGCGGACTGTCAATTTGGACGTCGGAGTCAGCAATTTCGTTTAACCCCGCGCCGCAGGCGATGGTTTCCCGACGCGCCGTCGCCTGCGGCTCAGGGTTAAACGATTGGGTCCACGGACGGCATAGTTGGTCCGCGAACGCACGGAAGTCGGGTGATTCTTATGGGGCTGGCGGAAAAGGCGGAACTGACACAGCGTTTGTGACGTCGGAGCCACGGGGCTCTTGTTTTTATGCGGAGTTGCGGATTTTCGCGAACTTTACGGATGAGTATCAACCGACACGAATGTCTATCTGACGTAATTCAGGCACACCCGCAGAAGCAGGCTGCAGCGTGAACGCGAACGGATGGGACCGACTCGCGGAAGGATCGGTTGTGTATTAGACTTCTTGTAACGCAAAGCGGACTGCGATGTCGCCGTGACGTCTCATGACATTCCAGAAACCTGAAGCAAGCTGACCTCCAAAGCCATGTCACTTCCAACCTGTCCATCCTGCGGTCAATCCGTTCTTGAAGACGATGCTGTCGATTGCCCATTCTGCGGTGCAGCAATGGATGGTTCCCGCGGTGCAAAAAATACACCGAAACCGCAGGCTGGACCTGCCAAACATCGACCGGGGGCCAAGCCCGTCGCACCACCTCCAGCCCCGGCAGCCAGGTCGGCTTCTGCTTCGAAGCCGCCGAGTCCGACACCGACATCTGCCGCACGTCCGGCAAGTGGTGCGGCTGGTGCGAAAACGAAAGTCGATGAAGACGATCCCTTTGGCATTGGCAATGCAGCGGCAACTCAGACGGCGATCCAGGCAACGGAAAAGCCGGACAAGACACGTCTGCACAAAGTTACATGTCCGATGTGCGAACAAGTGGGATTTGTGCCAAAATCTGCGGTCGGAAAATCGATACGCTGTGCCAATGAAAAGTGCATGGTCCCGATCTTCAAGGCGACGGAGTCCGGCGAAAAAAACACCGCACGCAAACCCGCAAGATTGTCTGATGATGCCGCTTCAGCCAGGAAAGCCGCCGAGATCTCTCAGCCTGCCAAACGGAACCCGATTCTGATTTATGCAATCGTGGGTGTTGTCGTGCTCGCCTTAACCGCTGGACTTCTGGTGTTCCTGAAGAAGAAACCGGATGAGTCAAACTTGCGCACACCGGTCAATATCCCGCGCGGCGAGGACTGGGAATCGGAAGAAGAGGAAGCGATCCGATTAGCGGCTGAAGCTGACGCTGTTGCGGCCGCAGGTGCGGCAGTTCCGGATCCGAAGGCCAAAGTGACAACGATGGCAAAGCTGATGATCGGTCTGGCGCGTCAGCCGAACCTGCGTGATAAAGCATTGGCGCGTCGCATGACGGCTGATCTTTTTCTCCAAACGGAAGATGCAACCCTCGCTGCTCAGGAACTGAAAGCACTGGTCTTTGTGGACCGGACGAAAGCATTTTATCGAATCGAACCGCATGTGACGCAATACTGGAAGCATTCCGCTGCAGGTAACGCAGAACTCGCGGCGGCGTCATTGGCTCTGGCGCGTGCCGAGCAAAACAGCATACCCAAAACAGGCCGCGCCGCGACCGAAGCCGCGCTTTCGCTCGCATCCGTGCTTGTCGCCGACGGTAAAGTTGCCGAGGCGCGAGCGCTGATCGCAATGCGTCAGCAGGACACAACCATCACCGCGAATCGTGATATGCTGGAAAGCGTTGCCTGGTTATGGATCGCGGATCACAGTCATGGGGAACTGATTCCGCTGCCGTCGGTGACGGATGTTCTGGCCCTGTCCGAACCACTGCATACGGCTGTTGCATATGATCTGGCGCTGCATCAAGGCTGGGCGGAAGCGATCGCATGGAGCATCGACAGCAAAGACTCCGGCGTTGTTTCGGAATCGCTCACGGTGGTAGCCACGATTGCCGGTGCAGCCAAGGCTCCTCCGGCAATCTTCGAACAAATTGCAAAGGCGATCCCGTCGGCCGATCCGATTATCGCCGTTCAGGTACACGCAGCGTTGGCAGCGGCGACGAAAGATGCGGTACAGCTGGATGCCGCGATAGCGGCAATGGCAGTACTTCAGGCGCCCGAGGCCATGAAGCTGCCGACCACGCAGCAGATTACCGACAACTACGGTTCGGAACGCAGGAATGAACTGCTGCGGGCAACGGCAGTCGCAGAAGTTGTCCGCGCCGCTCTGATTTGTGGCGAAACGGAAAAAGCCCAATCGTCCATGATCCGCCTGCGCGCAGAACTCAATGCCGCAGCACCGCCGACTCGCGAAGTTCGCGTCCTGACGCTGGAAGTGTCGAACAACGAATCGGCTGCACGTCAGAGAATTGCCAACGATCTCAGGACCAGCAATTCCAGTCAGGTCGATAAGGCATTTAAGGAGTATCGCCGCCACCTGGTCAGTGGGGGAAATCAGTCGGGATTTTTTGTGATTGCCGAAGACCGACGTCTGCGGGCGATTCAACTGTTGTCCCGCATTATCCTCGCAGGTGGAGCGACAGTCGTGCAATCAGCGCTGGCTGATCAGGCCAGTGGCTGGGCCGATGAAATTATGCTCGATGATCTGACTGGTCTGTTGGCCGTGGCGACGTTGCAATCCAGGCAGACGCTGCCGAAAGTGATGCAGCCAGATCCAGAATT
>JAYUVA010000413.1:0-5131 GCA_043754375.1 Candidatus Kuenenia sp.
ATGCGGGCTGAAATTGTGTCATGTGACGCCGACGGAGGTATGGGACGTTGTGATTCTTGAAGTACGGCGGATGCCGGTGTCAGTGTCAGACCAATGATCTTGTGAGCGGCAAGGCGCTAGCCGCCGGTAAAACCGCCATTGGCATCAGCGATTGCCAATCCGCAGTTCCACAAGCGGCAGCGTGCTGTTCAGGCTGCCGGATCGAAACCCGTCCAGATCGATGGTGACAAATTGAAACCCCAGCGAACGGAATTTCCCTGCAATCTGTGCTCGCAAGGCGGGTTCCAGTAAAAGTGAAACCTGATCGACAGGCACTTCGATCCGCGCCAGTTCGTTGGCTTCATGCCGCACACGAAGTTCCCGGATTTCGGTGAGGGACTTGAGAATTGCTTCGGCCTGTTCCACGCGAAAAACTCGTTCTTCGGTCACTTCGACGCCATAGGCAATGCGGCTGGAAAGACACGGCGACGCCGGTTTTTCGGCGACCGAGAGATTCCAGTGTCGCGCCAATTCACGTACGGCCGCTTTGTTCAATCCTTCCTCAATGAGCGGGCTCCGAACGTTGTGATCCATCGCCGCCTGCATCCCGGGACGGTGATCGCCAAGATCATCTGTGTTGGCTCCGTTAACGATCACCTCAACACCCAGTTCCTTCAGCCGTGACTGCGTCAATTCATACAGACTCTCTTTGCAGAAGAAACACCGGTCGCCCGCGTTCCTGCGATATTCAGGCCGATTGAATTCCATGGTCTGTAGTTCGACGTGCTGAATCCCGATCAGTGAGGCTTCCCGGCGCGCGATCTCAAGTTCGCTCGCAGCAAGACTGGGACTGACAGCGGTGACTGCGACTGCACGATCACCCAATGCCACGAAAGCAGCGTTCGCCACCACCGCACTGTCCACTCCGCCCGAAAAGGCGACAGCAACAGAACCGTATGAACGCAGCCGATCGACAAGCGACTGAGCTTCCGGCCTGCATGATGTTTCGGGTTGTTCTGGAGACGGCATCAGTGGATCAACTCTTCGGCAGTGCATTGCCCGGACTCTGAAGTGGGGTAAACCTTCCGCTGGCCATCAGCGATTCATGACACGCTTCCACTTTGCCATCAGCGATCGATCATCAGCTGGGAACTGACGCCACGGTGGCCGACGATTTGCGGTATTTTGTACCGCATGGCATTCAGGGTATACTTTGAGAGCATCCTAGAAAATACGCTACCGGGATTGGTAGACTGATTGCGGAAGAAAACCGGTGATTCCCGTCGCTGGTGGATGATCAGGGATGCGCATGCAACTCGGGTGTCGCGAACGTACAATCCGGGATTTCCGGAATCGCGAAGTGCCTGCGTCAACGTGCAGGATGTGCCATGCCGGGTTAAACTTTGTGCGAAGTGGTTGAAGGAGTCAGGGCTATTTCCAGTGTTGCAACGAATACCGCACTCGCAGCAAGTCAGCAACGGTTGATGTCGGCGTCGTTTGTCGGCTACCTGCTGATGACGTTTCTGACGGCGGTGAACGACAGCATGTTTCGCTGGATGATTAGCCCGATTGCGCGGCATTTATTCAAGGATCAGGTCTGGAACATTGCCGGTTACAGGATGCTGCCTGCGGAACTTGTGCTACCGCTGGGATTGTTTGTGTTTGTGCTGCCGTTTGTCATCTTTGCCCCTTGGGCAGGATGGGTTTCTGACAGATTCAGCAAACGAATTTCGATCATCTGGCTGAAATGGGCAGAAGTCGGCTTGATGGCTGGCGGAATGATCGCGATTCAGCAGGGCCATGTGGCATCAATGTTTGTACTGCTGTTCCTGATCGGAACACAGGCAACACTGATCGGGACCGCGAAATACGCGATCATTCCGGAACTGGTTCGCCGGTCAGATATTTCCGCAGCGAACGGATTTTCCGGAGTCGCCACGCTGATCGGATCGATCGTGGGCACCGTAGCTGGATATTCTCTTGCCGATCTCACGATCATCAATCGCGCCGCCGGCCTGCCGTCTGCCGCGATTGCACTGATCGGTGTTTCGCTGCTGGGTGTTGCTGGTGCGGCTTTGATTACCCGCGTGACGGCCGCCAATCCAACGGTCAGATTCCAGTGGAATCTTGTGACCGATTCGTGGCGGGATTTACAACTGGTGATGGGCGATCGAGCCATCCTCCGGGTGTCACTGGGGATCCTGTTCTTCTGGTCTTTGGCGGCGCTGGCACAGATGAATATCGACGTCTTTGTGACGACGGAGCTTTCTGATGTCACGAAGGTAAGTCCCGCGCCGTTCATGGCGATGCTGGTCGTCGGCGTTGGTATTGGAAGTCTGCTGGCTGGCTGGCTGTCGAACGGCCGCGTGGAACTTGGCATGGTTCCGTTCGGCACGCTGCTCATGGGACTGGCTTGTATCCTGTTGTACTTCTGCAGCGATTCGCCCATGATGACCGGGGCAATGCTGGTGATGATCGGACTGGGAGGCGGTCTGTTCAACGTGCCGCTCAACGCTTACATTCAGGAACGCAGTCCGCATGAAAAGCTGGGGGCAATCCTGGCGGCCGTGCAGCAGATGACGGCTGTCGGAATGCTGTGTGTTTCGGGCCTGTTCTGGCTGCTGCAATCTCCAATGCACATGTCCGCCTCGCAGATCTTCCTGTTCTCCGGCGTGAGCATTATTCCGATCGTGGTTTATGCCGTGTGGATTTTGCCACAAGCGACGATTCGTTTCTTTGTATGGCTCCTGAGTCGATTTGTGTATCGAGTTCGTACGTATGGAATCGAAAATATTCCTGAGCGAGGCCCGGCACTGCTGGTGGCAAATCATGTGACCTGGATCGATGGTGTTCTGATTCTGCTGGCCAGCTCGCGCCCCATTCGGATGGTCGCATATGCCGACTATGTGCAGGGTCGATTTGCAAGATGGATATCAAATCTCTTTGGCATCATTCCCATCCGCGCCGGCGACGGACCACGGGCACTGGTGAAGTCGCTGAACACCGCACGCGATGCGTTGCTGAGCGGTCAACTGGTCTGCATCTTCGCTGAAGGCCAGATCAGTCGAACCGGGCAGTTGCAGAAATTTGAACGAGGGATGCTGCGCATCGTTACAGATACCGATGCTCCCGTCGTGCCCGTCTGTCTGGACGAATTATGGGGCAGTATCTTCAGCTACGAACGCGGTCGGTTCCTCTGGAAGAAACCAAAATACTGGCCATATCCAGTCTCAATTTCGTTCGGTCAGCCACTCCAGCATGTGGAGAATGTTAATATTGTCCGCAATGCTGTAATGCAGTTGAATACTCAATCCGTGCTTCTCAGAAAGGAACGCAGCATGATCCCCGCTCGCCGATTTATTCGACAATGCCGGCTCGCATGGAATCGGACCAAGGTCGCTGATTCGGCTGGTACGGAGCTGACCGGGGGGAAACTGCTGATCAGTTCACTGGCGTTTCACGCGCTGCTGACCGGGAAAATCCTGAAGCCCGATGTTCCGTTCGTGGGTTTGCTGCTGCCGCCGTCTGTGGGCGGCGTTCTGGCCAATACCGCTCTAACGCTGGCTGGCAAGGTCACTGTCAATCTGAACTATACGCTCACAGACGACGCTGCCAATTTCTGTATCCGCCAGGCTGGAATCAAACAGATTCTCACGAGCCGCGCTTTCATCGAAAAGCGGCCGATGAAACTGGATGCTGAACTCGTGTATCTGGAGGATCTGAAGCCACAGATTACGGGAACTGACAAGGCCAAAGCCTTCGCACTGGCAAAGCTGATGCCGATCGGGATGCTGTTGCGACGGCTGGGCCTGGACCGCATCAAAGCGGACGACCCGTTCACCGTGATCTTTACGTCAGGTTCCACCGGTGAGCCCAAGGGCGTCGTTTTGTCGCAGCACAACATCGCATCGAATGTGGATGCTGTGACTGAATTGATGCGGTTGACATCGAGCGACCGACTCATGGGAGTCCTTCCGTTTTTCCATTCGTTTGGCTTCACCATCACGATGTGGTTGCCACTGAGCGCGGATCCATCGACTGTATTTCACTTTAACCCGCTGGATGCCAGGACAGTTGGATCCCTGATTGAGAAATACAAATGTACGATCCTTGCGGCGACGCCGACGTTTCTACGGTCCTATCTGAAACGCTGCACCGTCGAGGAAATGAAGTCGCTGAACCTGGTGATTGTAGGTGCCGAAAAGCTGCCGGATGATCTGAGACTTGCTTTCAAGGACAAATTCGGCTTCGAACCGACGGAAGGTTATGGTACGACTGAAATGTCGCCGGTGGCGTCATTCAACATCCCCGAATCACGCATGGGGGCAGAAGCGAAACTGGATGTCGGCACAAGAAACGGGACCGTGGGCCGTGTCATTCCCGGCTGTGCCGCTGCAGTATTCGATCCTGACACCGGCGCGATGCTGGGGGCGAATCAGGAAGGGCTGCTCAAAATCAAGGGCCCGAATATCATGCTGGGATATCTCAATCAACCTGAGAAAACAGCCGAGCTGATCAAGGACGGTTGGTACAACAGCGGCGACATGGCAAAGATCGACGAAGACGGTTTCATCTCTATTACAGGTCGATTGAGTCGCTTCTCAAAGATCGGCGGTGAGATGGTGCCGCATATTTTGATCGAACAGGAAATCGCAAAGATCCTGGAAGAGGATCAAAGCGACGAGCTCGAAGTCCTGTGTGCTGTGACGGCAGTGCCGGATCCCAAAAAGGGCGAACGCCTGATTGTGCTCCACAAACCGATGAAAAAATCCGTGCGGGAAATCGCGGACCGGCTTCAGGCCGCTGGCTTGCCGAACCTGTTCATCCCGTCGGCGGATGGCTTTATCCTCGTGGACAAAATCCCGATGCTCGGCACCGGAAAGCTGGATCTGCAAGCCGTCAAGCAATTAGCACTTGAACGTTGTCAACTATAGACGTTGTCGCTTCGCCACAAGGTTGATATTGAGCGCTCTTCTACCACGCGCGGGAAGCAATGACACGACTCGTGCTTTCGCGTCGGCGTTTTCGAGGATTGGCACGCACCATCCACGCCAACAGCGTGTGTTCTACCCCGGTGTTCCCGGCGATTTTGTTCATTCGGTTGTCCCCATTCGGTTGTCCATTTCATGCGGAGAAGCGAGACAACCGAATG
>JAYUVA010000414.1:0-12534 GCA_043754375.1 Candidatus Kuenenia sp.
CTCATCTGAATGACGGTTCCAATGCAACTTTGAACCCATCAACGCAACTCCGAATTCCCCGGAAATTCCCCGTGTCGCCACTAAAATCCGAGAAGAACCGAAAAAGGATTCGCAGAACGATGTTTGATAGGATTCGAACATCGATGTAGCGCGGCAAGTTGCCAGAAGGCACCCTTCTCGTTTGATCTACAGTTCCCTGATGACCCACTACTGCAGATTATCGGCCTGCAAAAGAAAGCGGGGTTTCAGCCGTGCTTCGATTGGCAAAGAATTCGATGAACTCGACTTCTGTATCGCGGCAAGATTCAGTCTTGCGGGGCTAAAAATCCAAAGCGGCGTAGGTCGCCTTAAAATTGATATCTTCGCGGGCTGATCGGTTGCACGGTCGTGGTTCGAAGAGCGTGCGAGAAGACCCTCAACTTTTGCATTTACGTCTACTTATACTCCACGCGGTCAGATTTGAGGTTTTGTGAGCGGCAAGGCGCTAGCCGCCGGTGCCGACCGAATGCACAACCCGCGGCTAGCGGTCTGTTGATTTAATACCAACCCGCAGCGCCAGCGAGGCGAAAAAGGCCGAAATCCTCGCTGGCGCTTCGGGTTAGTATGAGTTTCGGTTCGAAAACAAGACTAAATCAACAGACCGCTAGCGCCTTGCGGCTCACAAATTTGGTGTATCGGGACAGACTCCTGGCGAACTCGCTGAGGGCCTGGATCCTTCACGCACCCTTTCCGTCAAGGATCTTCGGCACCAGGAAGAAATGCCCGTCGGTTTTTGGAGCATTTGCCAATGCGGCTTCACGGGAAAGAGACGCCCGTTGTTCATCCTCGCGAAACACATTCTCGGCCGGGACCGGATGTGGCATGGGAGCGACATCGGTCGTATCCACTTCGTTCAGCAGGCTGACGTACTCCAGAATGACTGTCAACTGCTCACCGCATGCCGTCAGTTCCTGTTCATTCAAAGACAGGCGAGCCAGTGCGGCGACTTTGCGTACTTCTCCGAGTTCCATAGTTTCTGATTTCTGAATGCAATTCGATTCGTGCTCGTTCAATCTGCCGCATTGTGCTTTTTCGTCCATTCGTCCATGTTATCGACAAGCCGGTTGGTCAGGCTGAGCCCCACAGATCTTCGTGTCAGGAACATGACGCCGTCAATGAGGGACACGTCTCTGAGTGTCGCTGCCAGATTTGAAAGCTGCAATTCCTCGACCAGTTTGCTCACTTCGACACGTTCGGCTTCCCTGTGCAGAAGCCTGATGACAGTGGAACAGTCGTTGATGTCAACAGTTTTCAGTTGTTCCATCCGTTGCCACGAAAAAAAAGCCGCACAGAACAGGCGTTGCGGCAATGCCAACTTGCCGAGCAGCCGTTCAATCCAGGTTTGGTCGATTTCCAGACTTCCGAGTGCGTATGTCCAGACGGCGGTCATCGTGGGAGCCGTGCGGATCGAAGTGACTCTGTCATCCAGTTCGACTTCATGTTCCGCGTCACCCAATTGTTTAGCCAGGCCAAGGTAGGTGAAAAACAGGACTGCTCCAAGGATGCCAAACGCCACGACAAACGCCGGAATCCATGAAAAGTGAAATCCGATGTACAGGATGACCGCGAAGATCCCTGCTTCAAACAAGGTCGCGACGAGGCCCAGACCAACCATCGCCGTGATCGCCCCGATCAGGAGTCGATTCTGCAGCAACAACTGATCAGAGAACCATCGACGGTATTCGTCTTTCTTCATGATGCAAACTTTTGGCTGTGGACGGCTTCAACGCAAGGCGGACGTGCCTTTGCAGAGCGGACGCCTTTACAGGGAATCAGCCCGGATGCGTGTAGTCTATGGGAAGTTGTGAACCATTCAAAACGTGCCCTGATGCTGCAGCACGCCGAGACAGTCTGTCAATGATTCACCAACGGGCCAGCCTGTTCGTCGGAATTTTCCAACAGGTGAACGAAAAATTCCCGAGTTCTTCACGGTTTCCTCGCAACCAGAATGCAGAACTCTTGAATTCGATCAGGCAGACAAGGATGCAGAAACACTCCACGACTTCTGAAAAAGGTTAAATCATGCCAGTTTTCCAGCCACTTGATGCCAACCCTACCGATTGGCCTGAACCGCTCGCCGTTAACTGCACCATAACGGTCAAGGTGAATTCGCGGCTGACATCCACATGGCACGATGACGACTTTCTGCGCTGGTCCAGTCGCCAGAAAGATGCAGATATCGTCGTTGAATACGACGTTTGAGCACACAGAACGGCAAATTCGTTTAACCGCGTGGGCAACGCCCCGCGCTTCGCATTTCAAATTTCAAATCTCAAATACGAAATTTCAAATAGAACAATCGCGGCCCGCTGCGCACGCGGTTACTCGAGCCAATTCCAACGGCGTGGGGCATAATCGGCGTCCCAGCGCTGGGAAGGGAGTTACAAGAACGGGGAGAATCATAAAGTCGTATTCGACTTGGCTCGGGCATCGCGCTAAAATCCATGATGCAGCGGTATCACCAGAATTTGCCAGCTTGCACATGAATTCGCTGCTCGTCGTTATGGCCTTGTCACTGCTGAAAGCTCTGAGCCAGCTTCCCGAAAAATTGTCTGACAATTGCTTCTCTACTCCATAAAGGAATCTGAACATGAAGATGATCGTTCCAGCCATCGGGCTGATGTTGTGCTGTGGTGTGTCGGCGGTTGCAGAAGACTGGGGGAACATTTCCGGTCAGGTTGTTGTGACCGGCGACGTTCCAGCTCCTGTGCTTTTGCACCCGAAAGGTGCTCAAGTGAAAGACCCTGCGGTCTGTGCAGCGGTGGATACCTACAAAGATGATCTGATCATTGATGCGGATTCCAGGGGTCTGGCAAATGTTTTCATCTATCTCCCGAAAGCTCCAAAGAGTATTCATCCGGATCTGAAGAAGCCTGATCCAGCAGTGGTGATCTTCGACCAGAAAGGCTGCATGTTTACGCCTCATGCGATGGTTGTCCTTGGCGGACAAGGTGTTGAAGTTATTTCAAGTGACCCCATTGCTCATAATACGCACACGTATCCTCTCAAGAACCAAGCCATGAACGTGCTGATTGCACCGAGCACCCCGGTTGGAAAGGGGATGAAGGTTGACTACAAGATCGGCGAATCTCTGCCGTTGAAGGTCGCATGCGACTTCCATCCGTGGATGCAGGCTTACTGGATGGTGGTTGACCATCCGTATGCCGCGGTGACCGACAAAGACGGAAAGTTCAGCATCCCGAATCTACCAGTCGGCGAACATGAGTTTCGAGTGTGGCACGAACGAAAAGGCTATCTTGATCGCAAGTACAGCGTCAAGGTTCAGAAAGGCGACAACGAGCTGAAGCCCGTTGAAGTCAAGATCGCTGACCTCAAGGGTGACGGCAAGTAGGGGTATCCGCTTCCCGAAGCCCATTGGTCAACGTGATTGCACGCATCGACGCCTGTCATTTATTGACAGGCGTTTTTTATTTGGCGTCCATGTTGGTTCTTCTCGGATTTTAGTGGCGACACGGGGAATTTCTGGGGAATTTGGAGTTGCGTTGATGGGTTCAAAGTTGCATTGGAACCGTCATATCAGATGAGTCAAGCGACTCGGTCATTTCCATGCGATTCATTCGGTTGTCCCCCATTCGGTTGTCTCCCTGCGTCCCATGAAATGGGGACAACCGAATGGGGACAACCGAATGGGGGACAAAATAGCCGGAAACACTTCCGTACAAAAACCGGGTGCTCTACTGCACGCGGTTGGCATTGGCTCGCTTAACCCCGTGCGCAGCGGGCCGCGATTGTTTTATTTGAAATTTCGTATTTGAGATTTGAGATTTGAAATACGAAGCGCGGGGCGTTGCCCACGCGGTTAAACGAATCATTATCGACCGCTCGCCGTCTATCAGCGACGATTCCAACCACCGCAACTTACGCACCGCATTCAGAATCTGCAAATGCGCCCGATTCGCAGGCGTCCTTGATTTGCATCGCGGATTATCAGGAATCAACTTTCATGCCCCCACTAAATTCCGAGAAGAACCAAAAAAATGAATTCAAAATTGCACTATTTTGAATCTGTTACTTGAGCCAGTTTAAGACCGTCGCTGACCCCTTTTCCAAGCTAGATTGAATCGCCGGCGATGATTTCGTGGTTCATGTCATGCGCCGGGTTTGCCGAGCACGGTTTTCCGACAACAACGGCTGGCACACCTGCCACAGTGCAATGCGGCGGGACGTTTTTCAGCACGACACTTCCAGCGCCGACTTTTGCGCCTTCACCAATTTCCACGTTGCCCAGAATTTTTGCGCCAGCACCGATGAGGACTCCGCGACGGACCTTCGGGTGGCGATCGCCAGTGGATTTTCCGGTCCCTCCCAGAGTGACTTCATGCAGTAACGAGACATCATCTTCAATGACGGCAGTCTCGCCGATTACGATTGAAGTTGCATGGTCCATCAGAATTCCGCGTCCGATTGTGGCTGCCGGATGAATATCGACGCCGAACGCTTCTGACATTCTGTTTTGCAGATACAACGCAAGCAGTTCTCGTCCTTCTCCCCACAACCAGTGTGCGATGCGATAGCCGATGAGGGCATGCACGCCTTTGAGGAACAAGAGTGGCACAAGGTTGCACGTCACCGCCGGGTCGCGTTCGCGGACAGCGCGGATATCTGCGCAAATCGCATCGGCGATCGAAGGATCTTTATGCATCGCGTCCAGAATAATCTCACGCAGTTGCATGGCGGACAGCGTGCTGGATGACAGTTTGCCCGCAAGGTGATAACTCACGGCGTCTTCGAATCGCTCGTGGTTAAGTACCGTAGCGTGCAGAAAACTGGCGAGCATCGGTTCCGAGCCAGCGCGTTCAGACGCTCGTTCGCGGATCGACGACCAGATGCAGGTTTCGGAGTTTTTCGGTTTGGAAGACATGGATTGTTGGTTGTGATTTACGTGGATTTGGAAAGGAATAGTGACGGAAAGTTAAAATGCAGGCAAGTCCTGACAAGATCACTCGTTGGCAGTCTGGCCGTTCGGCAATCGCAAGAGTATGATGATCTCAGGCGGCATCGTCACTGTGCTGATGCCGTTATATCGTGCAAAACGCAAAGGCGAGGCTATGAAAAATCAAATTCTGCGTTCTTCAATTCTGTTTGCCGCCGGGGCACTTGTGATGGGAGCCGGGGCGTACTTTTGGCCCCAGTCTGAAATGAAGGCGGCTGTCGCCAACGGGAATGACAAGTTCACCATGGTGACCGTGCCGTTGGAGGAAGTCGGTCAGATTGAAGCTGTGTTCGTTCTGAATCACCTGACTGGTGTCCTGACCGGATCGTCGATCAACGTTCAAACGGGCAAATTCGGATATAGTTATCTGCACAATGTGGCGGCGGATTTTCAGACGGCAGCGAAGACGCCTGAACCAAAGTATGCGATCGTCTCCGGGCCGGCGAATTTGCGATCCAGCGGCGGTGTCCAGCCAGCAGTTGGGATTATTTATATCGGAGAACTCTCGTCGGGAGGTGTGATCGCCTACGGATTTCCTCGCCCGAGCGCACGCAATGCCGGGACAATTATGGCGCTGGTGAAACTCGACTACTTCAAGTTTTCCGAATCTGTGGGTCAGTAGCATTTTCGGCGAACTGCAGAAAAGAAATTACGGTCGCCGAATTTGTTGCAGGCACGTCAATTTGCCAATATGCTGCACGGCTCGGCTGCTCGAGTTCGTTTTGGTGAGTGTTTCCTTTCCGCATTCCTTTTCTGACAAAGTCGAATTTTGTTCGACAAAGGATCTTGCATGGACAGTTCAAGAATACTGACCACGCTTACCGCACGCCTCTCCATCGCGAGTGTTCGACGAGTTCACTGGGCGACTGTCTCCTGTTGCGCCTGGTCTACACTCTTAGTCGCCGGACTGGGTCTGCTGAATTCCGGCCCCGCAGTTGCGGAAGAACCCGTTCTTGAATTCATCGAGGGTTTGCGAGAGAGAAGTTATTTCGATACAGCTCTGGAATACCTGGACGTCGCTCAGCAGCGATCAGAACTGTCTGATACAATTCGCGATGTGATTGATCTGGAGCGGGCGAAGACATTGCAGGCGATGGGAGCATCGTCACGTGTCCCTGAAGATCGCGATCTGTACCTCCAGCAGGCGAAAGAGGCACTTCAAAAATTTACGAGCGCTCACAGCAATCATCCCCAGGCGGCGTTTGCGAATTCGATGTTGGGTGAACTGTTACTGGAGCGGGCCCGCACGCTGATCTGGCAGATGGAAGGTGCCGAATCACCGGAAAAAAGTGCGGAATATCAGCTGGCCGCGCGTAAGCTGATTGATGAAGGTCAGGTGATTTATCAAACGGCGAACGATCAGTACAAAGCTGCCTTCGATGACTTTCCGAACTTCATCGACAAGACAAAGGACGAAGTTGAGTATAACGCGAGGCAGGAGGTGGAAGCGAAGTACCTGCGCGCCTGGTTCAATCTGATTCGCTGTACCTATGAACGTGGTCAGACGTTTGACAAGGGTACCGAAGAACGCAGGAACACGCTCATCAACGCGGCGAATTTGTACGAAGAACTTCACACGCGGTACCGCACCAATCAGATCGGTCTTCATGCACGGCTGATGATGGGGAAGTGCTATCAGGAACAGGATGACCTCAGCCGCGCGATGGGAATTTACAATGAGATGCTGGGGCATAAGTCGGAAACCGAATCCGTCGAAATGCTCAAGGGCATCGCATTACACTACCGGTTGATCTGCCTGAATGACCCTCAGCGGAATGACCATCAGCTCGTGGTGCAGGAAGCCACGATCTGGCTGCAGGCAAACAAGGCAAAGATGTCAACTCCCTATGGACTCGGGATTCTGTGGGAGCGCGCGATTGCGGCAGAAAAACCGGGTGCCGCGCGCGATATTTCTGAAAGTGATCGCGAGGCAACATTGCGCGTCGCCTTGAATGATGCCACGACCGTCGGGCGTTATCAGGGACCGTATCGCGAACCAGCGAATGCGATGAGTCGCCGTATTAAGGCCGCCCTGGGCGACAAGGACAAAGAACCCAAAGATTTCGCCACAGCCTTTGAGCGTGCCCGTAACATGATCGCTCAGATTCAAACGCTGGGCGACGATGTGACCGCTGCGACCGATGAGAATGCGCGGGCTCAGAAAAAAGCGGCCCTCGAAGCACATCTCCGCGAGGTCGGTCGATTGTTGCAGATGGCGCTGGACCTGCGGGACTCTGACAGTGACGCAAAAGCCGTGGCTCAGGCGAGATATCTGCAGAGTTTTGTGATGCTGAAACTGGGACGTCCGCTGGACTCCATGATTCTGGCACAGCACTGCATGATACATGATCGTGCAACGGATCCGGACACTGCGTTGAACGCGACAGAGATTGCAATGGCGGCCGCAGTTTCGGCATGGAACATGGCGCCTGGACGTGATCGTGATTTTGAAACCCGAGCGTTAAAAAATGTGTGTCAGAAGATTCTGGAACTCTATCCGCAGTCCAGTCGGGGTGGTGAAGCCCGGATGCGCCTTGCGACCGTCTACCGCACGATGAACGAACCGCTGGAAGCAGCCAGATGGTATCTGGAAGTTCCGGACACCGATCCGCAGTATTCGTCAGCGCGGATCGGCGCCGGTCAGTCGTACTGGGCAGCATGGACGCAGAAGGCAGCAGCCGCGGCAGAAGATCCAGAAGGTGTCAATACGCCGCCGGCAGAAATGCAGATTTGGAAAGCCGAAGCACGCAATCTGTTGACTCAGGGAATTCAGATCACACGTGACAAAGTCGGCCCTGATGTCAAACCGTCCGACGAAGTCGTCGCAGCAGAGGTTTCACTTGCCAGCATTATGAATCTGGATGGAGATTTTCAGGGAACGATCGAACGGCTGACAGGCGGCGAGGCCAACTCCGCCGTGGCTGCAATTCAAGTGGCTGATGGCGAAGCACGGCCCGAGAATGGGATTCAGAGCAAGTCGTTTGCGGGACTGACGTATCGACTGCTTTTGCGTGCTTACGTGGGGACTCAACAGATCGAGCAGGCTCTGAGTGTGATGACGCAGCTGGAAAACGTCGGAGGTCAGGATATCCTGGCGGTGTACACTCAACTCGGTCTGGAATTGCAGGAAGAACTCATACGCCTGAAACTGTCTGGCGACAACGAACGCCTGGCACAGACTCGTGACTCGTTCGAAAAGTTTCTGCAGAAAGTGTACGAATCGCGAAACAAGTCAGATTACAACTCATTGCTGTGGATTGGTGAAACATATTTTGGGCTTGGGCAGGGTGTTGCGACCGATCCGATCGCGTCTGCCGCCTACTTTGCCAAGGCTGCCGATGCATATAACGAAATCATCACCGGTGGGCTGGCGACTAAGGGCAATCGGACGGCCGTGCAATTGCGGCTGGCTCGCTGCCGCCGCCAGCAAAAGCAATTTGATGAAGCTTTCCGTATCTGCGATGAAATCCTGAAGTCCAATCCAAACGCTTTAGACGCTCAATTTGAAGTGGCTCATGTGCTGAGTGACCTGGGATCGGAAGGTGAGCCGGCAAAACTGCTGGATGCGATTCAGGGAATCAGGACGCCGGACGGAAAAGCCGGACACGTCTGGGGCTGGTCATTGATGACGCGCAAGCTGCAGCAGTCTTTGCAGCGTACTCCGACACCGGAAATGCGGGAACGATTTATTGATGCTCGTTATCAGCTGACCAACAGTCGCCGTCGCTATGCGAAAACGAACGCACCGGACAGTGATAAACAGCTGAATTCCGCATTGGCGGAAGTGACAAGTTTTGTGCAGGTGTACCGGGATCTCGATGATACATCCTTTGCGAGGTTCGACCGACTGTATCAGGACTTGCAGGCGGATAAAGGTGATGCACCGATTCCTCTTGAGCGCGCGTCCGGGGCTGGCGGAGCGCTCGTAGAACCTGAAGTTGTTGACGACACGACGAATGGTGCTCCTTTGGCGAGGGACGCGGCAACGGTGACAAAGCTCGAAGAATCTGGCGGAAACAACTTGCTGTTGGGGGCCGTGATTACGTGTCTGTCAATCGGGATCGCAGGAGGAATGTTCTTCTTTATGCGGCGGCCGAGCAGACGACCAGCAATCCCGGGCTCCGAGAAGGCGCCTAAGTTTTCGGCGCTGGCAATGAGCAACCCGGGAGCCGGCAATCCCGCATCCATGTTTCCGGATCCTGGCGACAATCCGGCGACTGGACTGGATTTTTCGGGACTTGCAGCCGTTGCCACCGCGCCTAAACAGAGAGCTGTTGCGCGAACGACAGGTGCCACCACCGCAACTCGGGATGCAAGCCCTGCTGTCGCTCCGCGAACCAAACCGGCTCCACCAACGGTGCCGGCACCGGGAGCGGCAGAGAGCCAGGCTGCATCCAAACCACGGCTTCGTCCTGCTGCGGAAGAAGCAAGCGGGGCATCATCCTCAGCGGCCGCCGGGGTTCCCCGTCCGACAACTCCCCGCCCGACAACTCCGCGTCCGCCTGCGCCGCGACCCGCCGCACCAGCAACGGGTGCAACACCATCAGGAGTTCAGCCACCAGTTGCAAAACCTGCGGCCCCGCGTCCACCGGCTCAACAACAACCACCTGCAGGCCAACCACCTGCAGTCGCAACACCCGGATCACCAGCGACTCGTCCACCGCAACGAACCCCCCCAATTCCACCGGACAGTAAATAATTATGTATCCCGCTGTAGGCCAGCGAAAACTTTGCGCGGGCTTCGCGGCACAACAAGAAATCAAATGTTAGTAGTACAAACGTCATTCCGAATTCTCCAGGAAGGTTATCCACCTATGACTTCTAAATATATGCGGTATCAAAAGTCATTCGGCCAGGTCCTGCTGGCGGTTCTGACAGTAATGATCGGCAGTGCAGGGCCTGTGTTTGCCGTCGATCAAGTGACAAAACGCAGTGATCGAGTCACGTTTCGCGGCGAGATCACGGCCATGACGCTTGAATCTGTCACGATTACACTTTCCAACGAACAGACTCAGGTAGTCTCTGTATCCGATATTTTCAGTGTGCGATTTGATATGGAACCAGCGTTGCTGGCTCAGGCACAGTCAAACGAACGCAGCGGTGCATTGGATGTCGCACTGGAAAAGTTTCAGACGGTGAAGAAGGAGTACTCTGGCGATGACAAGCGCCTCACTGCCGATGTGGATTTCCTGATTGCACGAACAATGGTCAAGCAGGCGTTGGCAGACCCCGCAAGAGTGCCCGATGCTGCCGCCGCGATCAGGAAGTTCCGCGAAGAATACAAAACCAACTTCCGCTATTTTGAAGCCCTGCTGCTGGAATCTTCGCTTGCCACGGGCGAGGAGGCGCAGAAACTCCTGAAAGAAGTTCAGGCTTCACCGGTGAAAGGTTATCAACTTCAGGCAGGCGTGCAGCTTGGACAGGTTCTGCTTGCCGGCAACGATCCTGCGGGGGCGATGTCGGCATTTCAACAGGTCATCGACCAGAGCGCAGGAGATCCAGCATCCTCGACAGCCCAGTTTGACGGATTGCTGGGCAAGGCGGCATGTCAGCAAAAGCAGGAGCAAACCGATGAGGCGATTGCCACGCTGGATGGAATCATCGGTCAAGCGTCGGAAGCAGAATCGCAGACTTTGGCCCGGGCGTGGGTGCTGAAAGGCGATTGTTTCCGGACCAAAAATATGCCA
Source organism: Candidatus Kuenenia sp. (assembly GCA_043754375.1). Classification (GTDB taxonomy): domain Bacteria; phylum Planctomycetota; class Planctomycetia; order Planctomycetales; family Planctomycetaceae; genus SXXK01. Next base: position 10,681 of record JAYUVA010000414.1, read on the forward strand.
AAAGATGCTCTGATGGCTTACCTGTATGTGGATGTTCTGTATCCTTCGGAACCAGCAGCCCACGCCGAGGCTCTTTATCACCTGGTCTCATTGTGGGCTCCAGCCGGGCATCAGGACCGTTCCGACGAAGCGATGGAAAAACTATCAACAAAATATCCGAACAGCCCGTGGACAAAAAAAGCGGGCACGATTCCACAGGCTGCGACCAACTGACAGCTTTTCACAAATCCGGATTTCTCGCATCTTGTGCCACCCTCAGAAGAGTGACGAGACGCCTTGAAGTCACTACACTTCCCAACCTCAACTTACTGACATTTCTCATTGGACACGTTTGCCTCATTGAGGACATCCCGGAGATTTTTCGAAATGCGTAATGTCTCTGCATCACTCGCCCGATTCGGTGGACGCAAATCCGTTCTTTTTCTGCTTCTTGCTTTGATCGCTGCGTCGGTTTGGCCGGCGTTTGGGAATTTCAGCAGCCTGCTCGCAGATGAAGGCGATGCGGCAAAAGCAGCTCCCGTCGCCGACCCTGCCGCTCTGCCGGCAGACAGTGCAGCTGCAGCTCCTGTCCAGTCCCGCAGTTTTCTGGCGTATATCGCTCGAGCTTGTGGCTGGTTCTGGGGACCAGCGTTCTTGCTGGTGTCATTTATCCTTGTCGCGCTCATCATGATGAACCTCCTTCAGGTGCGACGTGACGTGCTGCTGCCGACGCAGTTCGTTGAGGAGTTCGAGCAAAAGCTCAACGCGAAGGACTTTCAGGGCGCTTATGAATTCGCACGCAGCGATGACTCGTTTGTGGGTCGGGTCCTTGCTGCGGGGATGGGACGACTGAGTCGCGGATATCCAGAAGCTGTGGAAGGCATGCAGGAAGCTGGTGAAGACGAAAATATGGCGTTGGAGCACCGCCTGAGTTACGTCGCATTGATCGGCACCATTGCACCGATGATGGGTCTGATGGGAACCGTGCAGGGTATGATCTCCAGCTTTGACGTCATCGCACAATCGACCGTCTCTCCGAAGCCATCGCAGTTGGCCGACGGGATTTCCACCGCGCTGGTGACAACGCTGATTGGACTGGTGTTGGCCATTCCAGCGATGGTATTTTACGGCATCCTGAAAAACCGAATTCAGCGATTGGTGCTGGAAATCGGCATGGTGAGTGAAGGCTTGATGGGGCGATTTGCAACCGTCGGCAAATCGAAGGCATAGTCCCGGACGCCAAATCTTTGTCGGCAGCACCATCTCATGAAATTCCGACCTGCCAATGTAACGCCACCTGAATTGGACATGACGCCGATGATCGATGTCGTGTTCCAGTTGATTACGTTCTTTATGTTGATCAATAAGTTTGAGCAGGCTGAAGCTGATGAGCGCGTCGTGCTGCCCAGGGATCAGTTGGCAGCACCACCAGCCGTGCATCGACAGCACTCGTTTTTGCTGAATTTCGGCTATTTGCGAGACCAGAAGGGCGTCATTATAGACTCTACGCCCTACTTTTTCTTTGGTGACGAAAGGGCAGAGCTAGCTTCTGTCCGGGCACGGCTACGTCAGGAATCGCAGTATTATAAAACGACAGGAACCGACCTCGCCGAAATCACGGTGGAAATTCGCGCGGATGCTGATATTCCCACGGGGCTGGTTCAGGAATTGATACAAATGTGTCAGGAGGAAGGAATCGCGTTTCAGAGATTTGCCCTGAAGGCGACTCAAAAGGCGACAGGGTATTAATTCCGACTTGTGGTGAGCAAAGTATTCCCCGGTGATTTGGCTGTACTCGATATGAAGTTCCGTAACCGCTCTAATCTCACCAAGATCCAGCTCGACATGACACCGATGATCGATGTTGTGTTTCAG